>JANJTY010000100.1 GCA_024710865.1 Lysobacteraceae bacterium
CTGCGGCATCGAAAAGGGTGACGGCGTGGCCGCGCTCGGCTGCCACCGTGGCGCAGGCCAGGCCGGCCGGGCCGGCGCCGACCACGGCGATGCGTTTCTTCGTGCTGGCCGGACGATACACCAGCTCGGTCTCGCGGCAGGCGCGCGGATTGACCAGGCAGCTCGCCTTGCGGTTCTCGAACACATGGTCGAGGCAGGCCTGGTTGCAGGCGATGCAGGTGTTGATGTCCTGGCTGCGGCCGGCGGCGGCCTTGTTCACCCAGTCCGGATCGGCCAGCAGCGGGCGCGCCATCGAGACCATGTCGGCCTCGCCCTTGGCCAGGATGCGCTCGGCCACCTCGGGCATGTTGATGCGGTTGGTGGCGATCAGCGGAACGCCGACCTCGCCCTTGAGCCTGGCCGTGACCCAGGAAAAGCCCGCGCGCGGCACCGAGGTCACGATGGTCGGCACGCGCGCCTCGTGCCAGCCGATGCCGGTATTGATGATCGTGGCGCCGGCGGCCTCGACCGCCTTGGCCGTGGCCACGATCTCGTCCCAGCTCGAACCACCCTCGACCAGGTCCAGCATCGAGAGGCGGTAAATGATGATGAAGTCCGGCCCCACGCGCTCGCGCATGCGGCGCAGGATCTCGACCGGGAAGCGCAGGCGCTTCTCGAAGCTGCCGCCCCAGTCGTCCGTGCGCTGGTTGGTGCGGGCGCAGAGGAACTGGTTGATCAGATAGCCCTCCGAGCCCATCACCTCGACGCCGTCGTAGCCGGCCTCGCGCGCCAGCTGCGTGCTGCGCGCGAAGGCCTCGATCTGGCGCAGCACGCCGCGCTGCGACAGCGCGCGCGGGGTGAAGGGATTGATCGGCGCCTTGATCTTCGAGGGCGCCACGCTCAGCGGGTGGTAGGCATAGCGCCCGGCGTGCAGGAGCTGCAGGCAGATCTTGCCGCCCTCGGCCTGCACCGCCTGCGTCACGATGCGGTGTCGGCGCGCCTCCCAGGACCAGCTGAGCTTGCCGGAGAAGGGCTTGAGCCAGCCCACCATGTTCGGCGCGATGCCGCCGGTCACCATCAGGCCCACGCCGCCGCGCGCGCGCTCGGCGAAATAGGCCGCCAGCTTCGGATAATCGCTGGCCTTGTCTTCCAGGCCGGTGTGCATCGAGCCCATCAGCACGCGGTTCTTCAGCGTGGTGAAGCCAAGATCGAGCGGAGCGAGCAGGTGCGGGTAGGCGCTCATGGGCAGTACGTCGGCGTATGGTGCAGGTGCGCCACGATGCCCGGAAAGCGGGGCGGGCTCAAGGGGCGCCGAAGGCGAAGGCGTCCAGTGCCAGACTGCCGACCTGGTGCGAGTCGTGCAGTCGCCGCGCGCGGGCGTTTTCACCGGCCGCGCCCAGCGCCACGAACAGCGGAAGCAGGTGTTCGGTCGTCGGATGGGCGCGCGCGGCGTTGGGCGCCTGCCGCTGCCAATCGAGCACGGCGGCGGTGTCGCCCTGCAGCAGGCGGTCGGCCAGCCAGTCGCGGAAGCTCGCGGCCCAGGGAACGAGTCCGTTCTCGCCGCGCCAGTCGAGTTCGCCCAGGTTGTGCACGAAGCCGCCCGAGCCGATCACCAGAACGCCTTCGTGGCGCAGCGGTGCCAGGGCCTGGCCGAGGCGGTAGTGCCAGGCGGCGTCGGCGCGCGGGTTGACGGCCACCGGCACGACGGGGATGTCGGCGGCCGGGAACATCCGCAGCAGCGGCACCCAGACGCCGTGGTCGAGGCCGCGGGCAGGATCCATCCGCGTGCTGATCCCGGCCTGGCGCAAACGCGCGGCGATGTCCTCGGCCAGGTCGGGCGCACCGGCTGCCGGGTAGCGCAGCGCATACAGCGGCGCAGGGAAGCCACTGAAGTCGTGCACGGTCTCCGCTTGCCCGGCCCCGCCCACCGCCGCGCCGATGGCGAGGGAGTGGGCCGTGGCGACCACGATCGCGCGCGGGCGCGGCAGCTCCGGTCCGAGCCGGTCGAGGAAGCGACCGGCCGGACTGTCCTCCAGCGCCAGGGTAGGTGCGCCGTGCGAGAGGAACAGGCTGGGCAGCATCGGTCCGCTCCTCAGGCGTGCCGCGGGGCGGGCACGATGCCGGGCAGGGCGATGCGGTAGCGGCCGGCGCCGAGCTGCGCCTGCACCAGGCTGGTCACGGCCAGGAACAGAGGGAACTCCCAGCCGCCCCCGGCGTTGCTGAAGACCCAGCCGGCACTGGCGTGCGGCCAGATCGAGCCAAACGCGATCACTGCGAGGCCGAGTGCGGCGGGCCGCACGAGCACGCCCGCGATCAGCGCCAGGCCGCCAAGGATCTCGCCGAAGATCACCAGGTAGGCAGCGATGGCGGGCAGGCCAAGCGAGGCGAAGAAGCCAACCGTGCCGTCCAGGCCAAAGGTCATCAGCTTGAGCAGCAGGCCATGGGCGAGAAAGACGCTTCCCAGGGATAGGCGAAGGAGCAGGGCGGCGGCATCGGGCGTTGCAAGGCGGGACAGGTTCATGGGGGTCTCCAGTGCAGGTAGGAAGCGCGCGGCTTCGGTGGACACAGGATGAGATTTGCCAGTTCGCAAGGGAATCAGCAATATCGGCAAGAACGTATTGCAACAATGCAATGGACTGGAACGACCTTCGCCTCGTGCTCGAAATTGCCCGCGCCGGCAGCCTGGCCGGGGCCGCGCGCGCCCTGGGTGTGAACCATTCGACCGTGTTCCGCCGCCTGAACGCGTTCGAGCGTGGCATGGGTCTGCGCGTGTTCGATCGCTTGCCCGAAGGCTACCTGCCCACCCCCGAGGGCGCCGCGGTGTGCGAGCAGGCCGAGCAGATGGAATCCGCGGCGCTGGCGCTGGAGCGCAACCTGGTTGGCGCCGATCTGCGACTGACCGGCAGCGTTCGCCTCACCACGGCGCCCAACTTGGCGGTCGACTACGTTGCGCCCCTGCTGCCGGCATTGCGCCAGCGGCATCCGGAAATCAGGCTGGAGATCAGTGCCGGTGACCGCGACTACGACCTGGCCCGGCGCGAAGCGGACCTCGCCTTGCGCGCGACGAGTCATCCGCCTGAGTTCCTGGTCGGGCGCCGACTGGCGACCCTGTCCTGGTGGGTCTATGGCGCACCCGGCTACCTGGCCCGGCATCCGGCGCCGATGCACGCATCCGACCTCGCTGGACACGACGTGATCGGTCCCGAGCCGGCCTTCCTCAGGCTACCGGCCATGGCCTGGTTCATGACTCAGGTGCCGGAATCACGCGTCGTGGCGCGCGCTGGCGATCTCAACACGATGGCGGCGCTGGCCGCGGCGGATCTGGGGCTGGCCGTCCTGCCCGTCGATCAGCACCACCCCGGCCTGCGACCGTTGCTGCGGCTGGATGCGGCCTGCGACGGCCAGCTCTGGTTACTCACGCATCCCGACCTGCAGCGCGTGGCGCGGGTGCGCGCGGTGTTCGATTTCCTCGCCGAGGCGCTGCGCATCGACCCGCGCCTGCGGTCGCCTCAGGCCGCGGCGGATGCGGCGGCGGACGGCGCCTCGTAGCCGATGTCGGACAGGCGCAGCAGCGCGCCGTCGACATCGCGCAACTGCAGCAGGGCCAGCTGCGCACCGGTGTGGCGGTTGAAGAAGCGCGGCGCGGTTCCGGCGGGCGATTCCCAGCGCGCGCCCCACTGCGCCAGCGCCACGACCACGGTAACCAGATCGCGGCCTTTGTCGGTCAGGCGGTATTCGACCTCGCGCGCGTCCGACTTCGACGGGCGGCGCTCCAGCACGCCGTTCTCAACCAGGGACTTGAGGCGCGCGCTGAGGATGTTCTTGGCGATGCCCAGGCTGCGTTCGAAATCGGCGAAGCGGCGCACGCCCGTCAGCGCGTCGCGCAGGATCAGCAGCGACCAGCGCTCGCCCAGCACATCCAAGGCGTGGGCCACGGGGCAGGGCAGGTGGGCGAAAGGCGCGGGGGACATGCCGTCGATCCGTAGGAGGTGTGCGACTAGGCTATCGGTAACGGTTGCAGACTGCAACCTAATGGCGTTAGACTGTGGTCGGTTTCGAAGTGAAACCTAAAACGGATCGCCACCATGAACGCCAGCACCCTCCGTACTGCCAATCACATCCTGGGTTCGCTCTTTCCCGAGGCCGTGGCCGAGTGGGCACGACGCCGCGCCATGCGGCCGATGCGCGCACCACGGCGGCCGGATCCGCCCGAGGCCGAAGCCTTCACCTTCCGCTTCGGCCTGGCCGGCCTGCGCTGGGGTACGTCAGGTCCCCGGGTGCTGGCCCTGCACGGCTGGCAGGGGCGCTCGTCACAGTTCCGCCATCTGGCCCAGGTGCTGGTTCCGGCCGGCTTCCAGCTCATCGCGCTCGATGGTCCGGCGCATGGACGCTCGCCCGGGCGTGAGGCCAATCCCAGCGCCATGGCCGATGCCTTGCTGGAGGCGTCGGTCGAGACCGGCCCGCTGCATGCGGTCATCGGGCATTCGATGGGTGGCGCCGCCAGCCTGTACGCCCTGCATCAGGGCCTTGCGGCAGAGCGCGCCGTGGTCATGGGCGCGCCCGCCGCGGTTTCGGACGTGCTGCGCCGGATCAGCCGGGGTCTGGGACTGCCCGCGCGGGCCGAGCGGCTCTTCTTCCGCGCCATGGAGCGGCGCAACGGCGTGCCCAATTGCGTCCTGGACATCGAGCGCCTCGGTGCCGAGCTCTCGCTTCCGATCCTGGTCGTGCACGATCGCGGCGACAGTGCGGTTCCATTCGAGGATGGCGCTCGCATCGCCGGCGCCACGCGCGCGCAATTGCTGGAAACGCAGGGACTTGGCCACAGTGGTGTGTTGCGCGATGCGGCGGTGGGTCGGCGGGTCGTGGAGTTCCTGGGACGCTCGCGCCTGAGCGAGTCAGCCCCCGATTGATCGCTGCGCCGTCACCGTCACCTCCTGGTCGAGTACAGCCGAGCAAAGACGGGGTCTGAGCTGATGCAGCGCGCAGGCGTCGCGCAGGGGCCTCGTTCTGGGGCGATGCGCGCGCTGTCGCGTCGCGCCCGCCATCGAGCGCGAGCGGGCCTAGGGGCGCTCGCGCCGGAGCCGCGTAAAGGCCGTGATTGCAGAGTTCACGCTCGGATAGTTATATTTGCGTTAACACTGCAGAGCGCCATCCGCCGTAGAGTAGCGTTCTGCTGCCCGTGATGGCGCGTCAACGGGCAGATGTTTCGGGGACCCACAGCCAACTTCTGGAGCTGATGATGAAAAAGAACCTGCTCTGCTGCGCCCTCCTGGGCATGCTCGGCTCGACCGCCGCGCTTGCCGAGGATTTCTTTTACGACGACCGTTGGTACGTGAGCGGAACGGTCCAGCAGAACTTCTACGACGGTGAGCGTGGCCTGGGCGACTCCATGGGTCTTGGCCTCGGCTTCGGAAAGTTCTTCGCTCCGCGCTGGTCGTTCGACGCTGAACTCAACTACGCGAACCCTCAGAAGAGCAACTCCGACCTGCTCTGGAGCCAGTTCGGCCTCGGTGTCACCGGTCGCTACCACTGGCGCAACGAGGACAGCACCTGGTGGCCGTATGTCGCCTTCGGCGTTGGCGCCCAGCGTCACGAGGACGAGTATTCGAATCTGTCGGGCGGCGGTCCGCTCGATCGTGAAGGCACCAATCTTCTGACCAAGCTTGGCCTCGGTCTGCAGGCTGACTACGACCGTACGTCCTGGCGTTTCGAGGTTGGTGCAAGGCAGGACTACGACGACGGCAACCCGGACAACAGCGTCTACCACGATCTGAGTGCGGGCCTGACCGTGCTCGTAAAGCTCGGCGCCAAGCCCGAAAAGGCCGTCCCGCCGCCGCCGCCGCCGCCGCCGGAGCCCAAGGTCACCTGCGCCGATCTGGATGACGACGGCGATGGCGTCAACAACTGCGACGACAAGTGCCCGGCCACCCCGGCTGGAACGATCGTCGGTCCGGACGGCTGCCCCGTGCCGGTGACGATCGACCTGCGTGGCGTCAACTTCGACTTCGACAAGTCGACCCTGCGTCCGGATGCCGTTGCCATCCTCAACGAGGCCGTCGAGATCCTGAAGAAGTATCCGGAGCTGCGCGTCGAAGTGGCCGGCCACACCGACTCCACCGGCCCGGACAACTACAACCAGGGCCTGTCCGAGCGTCGCGCCAAGGCGGTGTACGAGTTCCTGACCAGCAACGGCATCAGCGCTTCGCGCCTGTCGGGTCCGGTCGGCTTCGGCGAGAGCCGTCCGATCGACACCAACGATACCCGCGAGGGTCGCGCGCGCAACCGCCGCACCGAGCTGAACGTGCAGAACTAAGTCGGTTCGCACTTGGAAGCACCCGAGAAGCCCGGCCTTGCGCCGGGCTTCTCGCTTTTGCGCGCTTGCTGCCGCAGTCGAAGGCTGCCTACACTGGCGGAATCCGCTGAAGGAAACCGCGCGATGAACCCGATCCTCCGCCCTGCGCTCGCCGTCTTCGCGCTGTGCCTGCCGCTCACAGCCCTGGCCGATGCGTGCGGTGCGTCGGCCAGCCCGTCGGCTGTGTCCGCCACGCCGGGTGCCGTGGGCGAGGACTTCGCGCTGCAGCCGGTCTCGCTGCTTCCGCCCAGCCACGACGCGCGCTACGCGCTCGATCGCGTGCTGCGCCGTCAGCAGCTGGAGGGCTGCCTCGCCAGCCTGCTGGCCCCGCCTGTTGAGTCCGCGCCCGCGGTGGTGGCAGGTGCCGACGGCTACGTGCCCAAGACCCCGTTCGACAACACCCCGCACCGCTTCGACATGCAGCAGGGCGGCAAGCGCATGACCGCGGCCGATTTCGACGCCTGGATGCAGGCGCGCGGCTACCGCGTATCCAAGGGCAAGACTGCCGCGCAAGCGGCCGAGACTGTGTCCCAGTAGTCGCTGGGCCGCCCGAACGGGATGCGGGCGGGGAACCGCTGGCGCGTTCGCGGGTCGAACCCGCGCTTAACCTGATCCCGCCTTCTCACTGCCGGTTACGATGTCGCCCAATCCCTTCGCCTGGTCTTTCCGCGCCCAGTACCTGCTTGGCGCTTCCCTCTGCGCGTCGCTGCTCGGTTACGCGCTCTACCAGCAGCACGTCGAGTTCCTCGATCCGTGCCCGCTCTGCATCTTCCAGCGCGTTGCGTTCATGGCGCTCGGCGCGGTGTTCCTGGTCGGCGGCCTGCACGGTCCGGGACGTATCGGCCGGCGCGTCTATGCCTTGCTCGCGGGTCTTTCGGCCGCCGTCGGCGCGGCCATCGCGGGCTGGCATGTGCGACTGCAGAACCTGCCGGCGGACGAAGTGCCGGCCTGCGGCCCTGGCTTGGACTACATGCTGGAGGCCTTCCCGCTGCGCCAGGTGCTGGAGAAGGTGCTCAGCGGCTCGGGCGAGTGCGCCGAGGTGGACTGGACCTTCCTCGGCTTGTCGATGCCGGCCTGGGTCGGGATCTGGTTCGTCGGCCTCGGCATCGCTGCGCTGTGGTCGGGTTTCCGCCGTCGTTGACAGGCCGCTTGCGCCGCGCTAGGGCTGTGGCATGATGCGGTGATGCACCGCAGCAAAGCCAGGGTCCACGCCATGCCGTCCTCCGAACGCAACCTGCAGTCCGTCCATCTGCCGAAGGACTGGTCGCCCGCGACCTGGCGCCAGCGCACCGCGCTGCAGCAGCCGACCTACCCGGACCAGGCCGCGCTGGCTTCGGCGCTGGACGAACTGCGCCAGCTGCCGCCGCTGGTGACCTCGTGGGAGATCCTGGCGCTCAAGCGCCAGTTGGCCGAGGCGCAGGAGGGCCGGCGCTTCCTGCTGCAGGGCGGCGACTGCGCCGAGAGCTTCTCCGACTGCGAGTCGGGGATCATCTCGAATCGGCTCAAGGTGCTGCTGCAGATGAGCCTGGTGCTGGTGCACGGCATGCGCCTGCCGGTGGTGCGGGTGGGGCGCTTCGCCGGCCAGTACGCCAAGCCGCGTTCGGCCGACCTTGAGGAGCGCGATGGCGTCAGCCTGCCGAGCTACCGCGGCGACTTCATCAATGCACCGGCCTTCGACGCCGCCTCGCGCGTTCCCGATCCGCGCCGCATGATCAAGGGCCACGCGCGCTCCGCGATGACGATGAATTTCGTCCGCGCCCTGATCGACGGCGGTTTCGCCGACCTGCACCACCCCGAGTACTGGGACCTGGGCTGGGTCGGGCACTCGCCGCTGGCGGAGGAGTACCGGCGCATCGTCAGCGGCATCGGCGATGCGGTGCGCTTCATGGAGACGCTCTCCGGCGAAGAGGTGCACAACCTCAACCGGGTCGACTTCTACACCTCGCACGAGGCCCTGCTGCTGCCCTACGAGGAGGCGCTCACGCGCGAAGTGCCGCGCCAGTGGGGCTGGTTCAACCTCAGCACCCATTTCCCCTGGATCGGCATGCGCACCGCGGCGGTGGACGACGCCCACGTGGAGTACCTGCGCGGCGTGCGCAATCCCATCGCGGTCAAGGTCGGGCCTTCGGTCACGCCCGACCAGCTGCTGCGCCTGATCGACACCCTCAATCCGGGCGACGAGCCGGGTCGGCTCAGCCTGATCCACCGCATGGGTGCGACCCAGGTCGGCACCAAGCTGCTGCCGCTGCTGGACGCGGTGCGGCGCGAGGGCCGGCGCGTGCTGTGGATCGCCGATCCGATGCACGGCAATACCGAATCGACCAGCAACGGCTTCAAGACGCGCCGCTTCGACAAGATCCGCAGCGAGCTGGAGCAGGCCTTCGAGCTGCACGCGCAGGCCGGCACCCGCCT
>JANJTY010000152.1 GCA_024710865.1 Lysobacteraceae bacterium
CCGGTCGGCGTCGAAGATTCGTCACGGCCTGCACGACATGCCGACGAGCGCACTGGTCACCAAGCGATCAGCAAGTCCAGGCGCAACGCCAGGATGATGGCCCCAGCTGGCCAGAAAACGCTAACCGAGATCTACCAGGAATCGGACGAGTATCAGCGGGCGAAGCGCTACAACGAGATCTTGGGGTTTGGGGAGCAATGGAACAAGAAGTGCACTTAAGGTCGGAAGTTATATAACGGCCGGTCGTTATGCTTCCTTGTGCTCTTCAGTCGGCGTCTTCGCTCGGATCGCGCAAGGGCCGCAGCTCGCCGCGGGCGACCGCCTCCGGCACCGAGAATGAGTAACGCCCGAGCATGTTGATGTGCTCGGACAAGAGCGGCGACAGCCGCGCCACGTCCCCGTCGCGGACCTCGACGCCTTCGCGCCGTAATTGCTCCAGGGCGGCCTGCATGTAGATCGTGTTCCACAGCACGATCACGTTGACCACCAGGCCCAGCGCGCCGAGCTGGTCCTCCTGGCCCTCCCGGTACTTCTGCCGCAATTCGCCCCGCTTGCCGTAGAACACGGCCCGAGCGACGCTGTGGCGGCTCTCGCCGCGGTTGAGCTGGGTCAACGTCGCCCGCCGTTTGGCCTCGTCATCGATGTAGGTGAGCATGTGCAGGGTCTTCTCGATCCGGCCGAACTCCGCCACGGCCTGCGCAAGCCGCGTTGGGCGGTCGCCCACCTGGAGCGTGCGTATGATGCCGGTGGCCGGCACGCGGCCGAGTTTGAGCGAGCCCGCCAGGCGCAGCAGATCGTCCCAGTGCGGCGCGATCGCCTGCAGGTTGATGCGCTGGCGCGCCAACACGTCGAGCGGGCCGTAATCGGCATGGGGGTCGATCCGCCAGAAGCGCGCCCCGCCGATGTCGGCCAGACGCGGGCTGAAGCGGTAGCCGAGCAGGCGGAAGAGCCCGAACACCACGTCGCTGTAGGCGCCGGTATCGGTCATGATTTGGGTTGGCTGCAACTCGGTCTGCTGTTCGAGCACCACGGCCAGCAGCACCAAGCTGTCGCGCATCGTGCCCGGCACCGTTACGGCGTTGAGCCCGGAGAACTGGTCCGAGATGAGGTTGTACCAGGTCACTCCGCGCCCCGGGCCGAAGTATTTCGGATTGGGGCCGGCATGCACGGTCCGCACCGGCACCACGAAGCGCATGCCGTCGGCCGAGGCCACTTCCCCACCACCCCAGGCCAACGCGAGCTCGATGCGGCTCTGCGCCCCCACCAGCACGGCATTGGCCGCCGTAATGGTCTCGTCACGCAGGTAGTTCTGGTCGACCCAGGACAGGCGGTCCCGCTTGAGCGCCGGCACCTCGCTGCGGATCAGCGGCTCTGGCCCGGTGTTGCAGGCTTGCCCAAGCAGCACGGCGCACAGGCTCACGGTGAGGTCAGCCGCCCGCGCCGTGCGCTCGGATACGTGGGTGAAGGCCTCGGTGAAGCCGGTACGCGCCGCGATTTCCAGCAGGATCTCGGGCAGGTCGACCCGCGGTAACCGGGCGGCCACCAACTCCTTGAGCCGCTTGAGTGAAGCGGGCTCTTCCAGTTCATCAAGCTTGCCCAGCACCAGGCCCTGTTCGCTGATGCGCACGGCGCCGTTCTCAGGCAGGCGCGTAGCCACCGCGCGGTAGGTCCGGTCCAGTTCCCTTGATAGCGCCGTCAGCGTCGCCTCGGCCGTGGCCGACAGCTCCAGGCTGCGGCAGATGATCGGCCGCGCGGCGTCCCACTCGGCCCCGTCGAGTAGCCCGGCGCGCGGGTCCGCGTAGCGCCAGCTCGGGCTCACGAACACGTCGCGCCGGCGCAGGGCGGTATGCAGCTCGTCGAGCACGCAGAAGGTATAAGCGTGCAGGTCGAACTTGCCGTGCTCACCGTCGACGTACCGCAGCCAGGATTTTCGTACCACCTCGTGCGGCGCATCCCCGCTGGATTTCGGCCGTTGTTCGCGGGCCGCGAGCCAGATCAAGGCAGCAGCCACCGGCTGGCCGGCGGGGCTCGCCTGGAAGTGCAGATGCCGCAGCACCATCGGCAGGAATCCACGAACCGTCTTGTAGCGCTGGTCCAGCTCCTGATAGAACACGTTGTCCGGCGGGCGCACCAGGTTGTTCACTTCGGTCAGCGCCTGGCTCAGCCGCTCGCGCGGAATTGTGGCGAAGAGGCGCTCGCGCAACTGCTCGTCGGGCAGGCTCGGGTCGAGCACCACGGCACAAGCCTGGGCGAGCGTGCTGGCCGCCAGGTCCAGATCCTTGATCGTGCGTAGCCGCGCGCCGACGCAACGCTTTGTCGACCAGTTCGCCCGGATTTACACACCGTCGGTGTTCGCCGTCGCACTCTTGGTGGCCATCGTGCCACCCCTGGCATTCGATGGCGCATGGATGGACTGGATCTACAAAGCCTTGGTGCTGCTGGTGATTGCCTGTCCGTGCGCACTGGTAATCTCGACGCCAGTCACCATTGTCAGCGGTCTCGCTGCGGCGGCTCGCAAAGGCATTCTGGTGAAAGGCGGCGTGTATCTCGAAGAGGGGCGCAAGTTGGCCACACTGGCCCTCGACAAGACCGGCACGATTACCCACGGCAAGCCCGCCCAGACGGACTTCATGGTGCTGAGCGGTGATGCCAACCGAGCCCACATTCTGGCGGGCAGTCTCGCTGCGCGCTCGGATCATCCGGTCTCACTGGCGATCGCCCGTGCCGCGACCGAGCAGGGATGGGTGTTACGCGACGTGGCCGATTTTGCCGCCATTCCTGGCCGAGGGGTGCGGGGCAGCATTGACGATCACTTGTATCAACTCGGCAACCACCGGTTGATCGAGGAACTCGGGCTGTGCTCAACCGAACTTGAGAACAAGCTTGGCGCTCTGGAGCGCCAGGGCAAGACGGCGGTGCTGCTGACCAACCAGACTGGAGTACTTGCCATCTTCGCAGTCGCCGACACGGTTCGCGAAACGAGCCGTCAGGCCATCGCCGATCTGCATTCGCTCGGCGTGAAGACGCTGATGCTCACGGGCGATAATGCCCATACGGCCGAAGCGATCGCCCGCGCGGTGGGCATCGATGAGGCAAGGGGTAACCTGTTGCCGGAAGACAAACTC
>JANJTY010000226.1 GCA_024710865.1 Lysobacteraceae bacterium
TACCGCTCGCTCGATTCGGTGATCCTGATCGCGCTGCCGCTGTTCGTGCTCACCGGCTACCTCATGCAGGGTGGAGGCATCGCCAGGCGGCTCGTCGAATTCATCGAGGTCATGGTCGGGAAGCGACGCGGCGGCATGGGCGCTTCGATGGTGCTCGCGTCCGGCATCTTCGGTGCGATCGCGGGGACGGCGACCGCGGCGGTGGCGTCGATCGGCACGATCATGATCGGTCCGCTGGAGCAACGCGGCTATCCGCGGCACTATTCGTCGGCGCTGCTGGGCATCTCGTCCTTGCTCGGCATCCTGATCCCGCCGTCGATCACGATGATCCTGTTCGCGGTGGTGACGCGCCAGTCGGTGGCGGCGTGTTTCGCAGCGTCCATCGGGCCGGCGATCCTGCTGATTCTCGGACTGATCGTCGCTAACCGCTTCAGCGTCGGACGCCTGTTCCACGAGAGCTTCGCGGCCGCTTCTGAAGGGCAGGAGCGGGTGTCGAAGGGCCGCGCGACGATCAGCGCGCTTCCCGCCCTGTCGCTGCCGCTGATCATCCTCGGCGGGATCTACGGCGGGATCTTCACGCCGACCGAGGCGGCGGCGGTCGCGGCCTTCTGCGCCATGATCGTCGGCTTCTTCGTCTACCGCGACCTGACGGCGAAGGGCTTCGCGCATAACGTGGTGGCGGCCGCGGAAACCACTGGCACCGTGATCCTGATCCTGCTGTTCAGCTTCATGATCGGGCGCATCCTGGCGTCCGAAGGCATTCCGCAGGACCTCACCGAATGGGTGACCTCGCTGGTGAGCAATCCGCTGCTGATCCTGATCACGGTCAACCTCGTGCTGATCCTGGCCGGCATGATCATCGACGACGTGTCCGTGACCGTGGTTGTCGCGCCCTTGTTCCTGCCCCTGATGATCGAGACCGGCATGCATCCGGTGCATTTCGCGTCCATCGTCGCGTGCTCGGTCGTGATCGGCGCGAACAGCCCGCCGGTCGCGCCCATTCTCTACATGGCGTGCCGCATCGGGAAGGCGGATATCCACCGCACGATCGCGCCCGCGATCGCGTTGATGGGGTTCGTGGCCCTGCCGGTGATGGTGGTTACCACGTTCGTGCCGGAACTTTCGCTGGCCCTGCCGCGGTTGCTCGGCTTCCTTTAGAAACATGCCGGGACGCATTCGCAGGAGAACTTGCCCCCGTATGTCGTGTTTGAAACAAGGCGTGTCGTAACGGGGCAAGCTCGACGCCTCTTCGCTGTTGATTAGCCCTTCGCACAGTGTCACTATTTCCCCGTCGGAAACGACGCGGCGAACGGTGCGCCGCGTCCCTGGAAAAGTTCCCGTCCTACAACTTCCGGATTAGGGACGCCAGGGCGCGCGCAGCGGTGGTGCACGAGGATATTCAACGACAAGGCCGGCAATTAGACCGGCCTGCGTGGCACCCGAGGGTGCCAGTGGAGGAGGGGTAATGAGGTATGAACGCAAGGGCGCCGGGGCCTTCAGGGCCGCGGAGCCGGGTGTTGGCGCGAGGCCGACCCGTATCGGTTTCCTGCTGCTGGACAATTTCACTCTCATCGCGCATTCGTCGGCCATCGAGCCCTTGCGCATGGCCAATCACCTGAGCGGGGAAGAGCATTACCAGTGGTTCACACTGAGCGAGAACGGTGACCCGGTTCGCGCCAGCGACGGCCAGCGCATCCTCCCCGATGCGCCCATGGACGACGCGCACGACCTGGATATCGTGATCGTCTGTAGCGGCGTCGCACAGCAGCAGGCGATCCGCAAATCCCACCTGAGCTTCCTGCAGGCCCAGGCCCGCCGCGGCGCCCTGGTCGGCGGCGTGTGCACCGGCTCCTGGGCGCTGGCGCAGGCCGGGCTGCTCGACGGCTACCGCGCCAGCATTCACTGGGAGTGCATTTCGGGATTGCAGGAAGCTTTCCCGAAAGTGCTCGTCACGAACCGCCTGTTCACGATCGAGGCGAACCGCCTGACCGCTTCGGGCGGAACGGCTCCGCTCGACATGATGTTGAACCTGATCGGCAAGCAGCACGGGCGCGAACTGATGGGCGCGATCTCCGAAATGTTCATGTGCGAGCGCATCCGCAACGATCAGGAGCAACAGCGCATTCCCTTACGCCACGTGCTGGGAACCTCGCAGCCGAAGCTGCTCGAGATCGTGGCGCTGATGGAGGCGAACATCGAGGAGCCGCTCGAGCTCGAGGACCTGGCCGCCATCGCCGGCATTTCCCGGCGGCAGCTCGAGCGCCTGTTCCTCAAGCACCTGAATTGTTCGCCGTCCCGTTATTACCTGACGATCCGCATCAACCGTGCGCGCCAGCTGCTCAGGCAGACCTCGATGATGATCATCGAGGTCGCCACCGCCTGCGGTTTCGTATCGACCCCCCATTTCTCGAAGTGCTACCGCGGCTTTTTCGGCGTCCCGCCCAGCAGCGAGCGCACCATCGAGCCCGTGCCGCGCGGTGCCCGGGGGCGGCGCGAGGTGTTCATTGCCGACGAGAACCGCCAGGTCCATGACGTCGTTCTGCCCGCATCGACCGCCGAACTGGCGCTGATGGCGGCCAGGGGGGAATCCACCTATGGGAGCCTGATGCGCGCGCCGCGACGCGCGGTTTGTTGAGGCATCTTCCTGCCGTGGCACGCCGACGCGGGGGAGGCGCTCCTGTCCCGTCGGCATCGAAGCCCGCCCTGGACCGCCCGGTCTTCGGCGGGTTTTTTGTCAGCGCGGCGTTTGCACAAGAACGGTCGCCCCGGGCTTGACGAAGGGCATTTGGCAAGTCGTCCACAGGCTCAATCCCACGGCATCGGTCGCGGGGCCAACGCGGTCTGAAACCCCGTCCCGCCGGGCGTGGGGGGCGTTTCGCCCCCTCTGCGTGCAAGCCTTTTCCCGGTGCGCACCAAAATGACGCATTTTGACTCGTCCCCGTCGCTTCCCGTGCGATAGGTCTTTCGGCGGGAACGCTATTCTCATCTCCACGAATAGCGCTTGCGGAGGAGCTGCGAATGAATGCGAAGGAAGTTCACGACAGTGCCGTTGTCATCGACGGCCTGATCATTGCGAAGTGGAGCAGGGACCTGTTCGAGGACATGCGCCGGGGTGGCCTGACCGCGGCGAACTGCACCGTGTCGGTGTGGGAAGGCTTCCAGGCGACCATCGACAACATCGTGATGGTCAATCGCCTGATGGCGGAAAGCACGGACCTGGTGATGCCGGTGCGGACCACCGCCGACATCACGGCGGCGAAGGAAGCCAACAAGACCGGCATCATCCTCGGCTTCCAGAACGCCCATGCGTTCGAGGACAAGCTGGGCTACGTCGAGATCTTCAAGAAGCTCGGCGTGGGCATTGTGCAGATGTGCTACAACACGCAGAACCTCGTCGGCACCGG
>JANJTY010000266.1 GCA_024710865.1 Lysobacteraceae bacterium
GGCGCTGCGGCCTCGAGCGCCCAGCTGTCGTCCTCGGCCGCCGATGCGGCCACACTTGCTGAGGTGGCGCCGAAGTCGCTCGACCTCGGTGCGGCGGCGGCCGCGGGTGCTGCACTCACCCAGCGCTGCTGGATTGCCTCGACGGCGCGCCGGATGCCCTTGGCGACATCGGTCCACGCCTCGTCGCGGTTGGGCCAGGAGGTGACCGGGCGCAGGTCGGTGGGCAGGCCCTGAAGGTGGGCAAAGGGCGCCCCTTCGATGTCCACCGCGCGCAACAGCACCGGCACCACGCTGGCGTCGCCGCGCTCGGCACGCGCTACTGCCGATGCAAGTTCCTTGCCCCATATGTAGTCGGAGTTGAGGAAGTCCATGCTCACCAGCAGCAGGATCAGGTCTGCCGTGCTGAGCTGGGCATCGATCGCCTCGTCCCATTTCTGGCCCGCAACGATGCTGCGATCGTGCCAGGGGCGGATCACGCCCTTGCGCCGCAGGAGCGCAAGGTGGCCATCGAGCTCGTCGCGGAGTTTCTCGTCTTCGTGTGCATAGCTGTAGAACAGATCGACCGGTTCCATGACGACGCTCCCATGCGGTACAGCCCGATCTTCAACATAGATCAGGCTGTCCGCGCCGTCAGCAAGCGATGGTGCATGGGCCTGCGTGGGTGCGGCGCCAGCCGCGCCTGACCCTACCTTTGCCGGCCAGCATTGCGGATAATGCGCGCCGGACACCTGAACGTCGATCTACATATCGACAAGCGTCCGAACCCTATCTGCCCGGTCGGAATGCCGGGCCATTAAACCCCGGCGCGCCCGCACCGGGGTGGCTGGAAGCCGATCGGCGGCGCGACTGCCGGCGGTCTCCGAACAACCGGAGCAGCACATGCACCATCAACGCACTGCCTCGCGCAGAGGCTTCCTGCTGTCCGCCGCCGCTCTCGCCGTGGCCGGCAGCCTGGGTCTGAACGCAGGCGATGCCTTGGCCCAGCCGGCCAAGCTCGTCATCACCGCGATCCCCGACGATGGCGACGCCGACCGCATGCGCGAGAACTTCGGCGCCCTGGCCCGTCATCTCGGCAAGGCCGTGGGCATCCCGGTCGAGTACATGCACGTGGAGAACTACGCCGCCAGCGTCACTGCGCTCGCCACCGGCCGCGCCCATGTCGCCTGGCTCGGCGCGGTGACCACCGCGCAGGCGCGCATGCAGATGGGCGAGCAGCTCACCATCCTTGGCTGCCGAGACATCGACAAGGGCTTTGTCAGCTACTTCATCGCCAACCCGGCGACCGGTCTGGGCACCGTGGGCGACCTCGGAGAACTCGCCAAGGCCGCGCAGGGCAAGGGCTGGAGCTTCACCTTCGGCAGCAAGAGCAGCACCTCGGGCCACATGATGCCGCGCAAGTACTTCATGGACCAGGCCGGTGCCGCGCCGGAGCGAGTGTTCCGCAGTGTGGCCTATTCCGGCAGCCATGACGTGGTGATGCAGATGGTGGCCGACGGCACCCATCAGGTCGGCGCGCTCAACTACGCATCGTGGGACAAGGCCGACGACGCGCTCAAGGCGCGTGCGCCGATCGTCTACAAGACCCCGCCCTATACCAACTACGCCCTCGCCGCCCGTGCCGATCTCGGCCCGGACCTGCTCGCCAGGCTGCGTGCCGCGCTGCTCGCCGTCGATGGCAGCACGCCGGAAGGTGCCCAGGTGCTCAAGTACCTGAAGGCAGGCAAGTTCATCGAGGCCGACATCGGCGAGTGGCAGGGCTACGTCGACCTGCTCGAGTCGGGTATCGACATCGGCGGCTGAGGGCTGGCTGGGACCGGTAGGCGCAGCGTCCGGCCGGATGCTGTGCCGCCCCCTGCCCGCTCATCATCATGAATACAGACTCCATTGATGCGCAGGCCGTGCCCGAGCACCCGGTTCGCCTGCAGGGCGCCGCGGTCGCCTACGGCGGCCAGCGCGTACTCGACGACATCAGCCTGGACATCGCTCCGGGCGAGCGCGTCGCCGTCATCGGGCCCTCGGGCGCGGGCAAGACCACGCTGTTCCGTCTCATCGCCGGCCTGGTCAAGCCTGTGGCTGGTTGCGCGCTGACGCTGGGTGAGGATACCCGCCGCCTGCGCGGGCGGCGGCTGGCGCGGCTGCGCCGCGAACTCGGCTTCCTTTCCCAGCAGGACAACCTGATCCCTCAGCTGCGCGTGGTGCACAACGTGCTGATGGGCCGGCTCGGCCACTGGTCGCTGGCGCGTGCGCTGCTGTCCCTGCTGTGGCCGCAACAGATCGAACGCGCGCGCGCTGCGCTGGCGCGCGTCGAGCTCGCCGACAAGCTGTGGGCACTACCCGACGAACTCTCCGGCGGCCAGCAGCAGCGCGTCGCCGTCGCCCGCCTGATCGTGCAGCAGCCGCGCCTGGTGCTGGCGGACGAGCCGGTGAGCGCGCTCGACCTGCGCCTCGGGCGCGAGATCATCGGCTTGCTATGCCAACTGGCGCAGCGCGACGGCGTGACGCTGGTGGTCAATCTGCACACGCTGGACCTCTTGCAAGGCCATTTCGACCGCGTGATCGCGCTGCGTGGCGGCCGCCTGTTCTGGCAGGGCGAACCAGCGCAGATCACCCAGCATCTGCTGCGCGAGCTCTACGGCGCCGAATACCGCGCGCTGCACCTGGACGAGATCGAGGTGCAGGAATGAAGCACGGCTGCCGCAGCGGTGTACCGGGGGTGTCTTGGTGAGTACGCTCGCCTTGGCCGCCAGCGCGCGTTACGAGCGCCGCCCGCTGGGCCATTTCGTCGCCCTGCTTGCCGTCCTGCTGGCCTTGCTGGCGGCCTTCGCCGCCGCCGACTGGGACTGGGGGGCGCTCACTGACGCCGAGCGCCGCGCTCAGGCGGCAGCGCGCATCGGCGCCTGGCTGGCGGCCTTCGCTCGCCCCGACCTGTCGCCGGACTTCGTGCGCCATGCCTGGGACCTGACCCTGCAGACCCTGTCCGCTGCCATCCTCGGTACGGCGCTGGCGGTGCTGCTGGCCTGGCCGTTGGCGATGGGGGCGAGCCGTGCGGTGTGTGTCGGCGATGAACGCAGCGCTGTGGGTGGCAACCTCGTCGCCCGCCTGTGGCGGTGGTTGCCGCTGCGCTCGCCGGCCGCCTTGCTGTGCGCGGCCTGCCGGCTGGTGCAGGACATCCTGCGCGCGGTGCCGGATTTCGTGTGGGCGATCATCCTGGTCGCACTGGTTGGCCTCGGCCCGCTCACTGGTGCGCTCGCGCTGGCGCTCAACATCACTGGCATTCTGGCCAAGGTGTACAGCGAGCTTTGGGACAGCGTTGATCCGGCGCGTTATGGCCAGGTTCGCAGCCTGGGCGGTGGCCGGCTGGCGACCTTCCTTTACGGCATCCGTCCGCTCGCCTCGCGCAACGTGCTGTCCTTCACGCTGATGCGCGCCGAATGCGCGATTCGCAACGCCGCGGTGATTGGTGCGGTGGGCGGCGGCGGGCTGGGCTCGGAGATCTGGTACCAGGTGCGCTTCGGCGCATGGGACAAGGTCGGCACGCTGATCCTGTTCACCTTGTTATTGACGCTGGCCGCGGATCTCGTCAGCAACACCATTCGTCGCCAGCTGCGCGGTGACCAGTCCCGCCAGAGCGGCGGTGCCTCGTGCGCGGTGGCGGGGGCTGGCGATGCCTCGCGCCAGGGACGGCCTGAGGGCGATGCTGTGGCGCCGCCCATTGCGGTTGGCGTCTCCCGTCCGCCGTTCGGCCCCTGGCTGGCTACCGGTCTGGTCGTGCTGGCCCTGCTGTGGTCGCTGTGGTTCATGGGCTGGGGCAACCGTGGCGGCGAGGATGGGGCTGCACGCAACCACCTCGCACCGGCCATGGAGCTGCTGAGTGGTGAGGCCTGGGGCAAGCTGCGCTTCTTCGAACGCCTGCTGCAGCCCGAGCTCGACCTCGCCGCGATCGGTCTGGGCGACCCGGCCAAGGCGGCGGCGCGCCTCGAGC
>JANJTY010000363.1 GCA_024710865.1 Lysobacteraceae bacterium
TACCGCTACGCCACCGTGGGCGAGGCGCCGGCCGGCTTCGACGGAGCGGTGCTGAAGGACGCCTTCCAGCGCAAGGTCTGAGCCCGGTGCCGACTGCCCCCGCAGGGACGGCAGGGGAAGGGTAGACTCCCCGCCCATGCCTGCACCCCGCCCATCCAGCATCGTCCTGCACCGCGCCTCGCGCGTCCTCGAAGTCGCCTTCGACAGCGGCGAGGTCTTCCACCTGCCCTGCGAGTACCTGCGGGTCGAATCGCCCAGCGCCGAGGTGCAGGGCCACGGTCCTGGCCAGAAGGTGCTGGTGGCGGGCAAGCGCGAGGTCAACATCGACGCGATCGAGCCGGTCGGCCAGTACGGCGTGCTGCTGCGCTTCTCCGACGGCCACGCCACCGGCATCTTCAGCTGGACCGTGCTGCTCGAACTCGGGCGCGAGCAGGACGCTCGCTGGGCCACGTACCTGGCCGCCCTGGCGGCGGCGGGGCTGTCGCGCTGAAGCCTTTGGCGTCGCGGGCCAGCACGCCCGATCCGGAAGAGCGCCGGCCCGACACGGCCGATGCGATAATGCCTCCATGAGCGAATCCAAGGCGACGCAGACCACCCACTTCGGCTTCTCCGAGGTGCCGGTGGACGAGAAGCAGAAGCTGGTCGGGCGCGTGTTCTCGTCGGTGGCGAAGAACTACGACCTGATGAACGACCTGATGAGCGTCGGCCTGCACCGGGTCTGGAAGCAGTACTTCGTCGCCACCAGCGGGGTGAAGCGCGGCGACCGCGTACTCGACCTGGCCGGCGGCACCGGCGACATCGCCCGCCTGCTGCATCCGCGCGTGGGCGAGGAGGGTCGCATCGTGCTGGGCGACATCAATGCCGAGATGCTGGGCGTGGGGCGCGACCGACTGACCGATGCGGGCCTGGTTCGCGGCCTGGACTACGTGCGCCTGAACGCCCAGGCCCTGCCCTTCCCCGACCGCCACTTCGACCTCGTCACCATCGCCTTCGGCCTGCGCAACGTGACCGACAAGGACGCCGCACTGCGCGAGATGTTCCGCGTGCTGAAGATCGGCGGCCGTGCCCTGGTGCTGGAGTTCTCGCAGGTCAAGGCCGAGTGGTTCCGGCCGCTGTACGACTTCCACGGCTTCCAGGTGCTGCCGCGCCTGGGCCGGCTGTTCGCCAACGATGCCGACAGCTACCGCTACCTGGCCGAATCGATCCGCAGGCATCCGCCGCAGGCCGAACTGGAGGCGATGCTGCGCGATGCGGGCTTCGACCGCGTCAGCCACCGCAACCTCTCCGGCGGCATCGTCGCGATCCACTCCGGTTACCGCACCTGAGTGCGCCGCGGTGAGCGATGCGCTCGCGCCGCGGCTCGCCTTCTGGGCGCTGCTTCCCTTCGTCCTGCCGCAGGCCCTGTGGGTCAGGGCGCGCGCGCCGCGTTTCCCGCCCGCACCCGGCGAGCGCCGGGGCCGCATCGACGCCGGCGAAGCACCGGCACTGCGCTTTCTCGCCCTGGGCGATTCGGTGATCGACGGTGTTGGCGCCGAGACGCTCGAGGGCGCGGTACCGGTGCAGGCCGCCCGCGCCATGGGCGAAGGCCTGCAGCGTGCGGTGCACTGGCAGGTGATCGGCCAAAGCGGCGTCGACGCGGGCGAACTGGGTGCGCGCCTGGCCGAACTCGAGCCCGAGGCCTTCGATGCGATCCTGCTCTCGGTCGGGGTGAACGACGTCACCGGGCTGCACACCGCGCGCCGCTACGCGCGCGACCTGCGCGCCCTGTTCACCGCGCTGCGCGCGCACTCGCCGCGCGCGGTGATGCTGCTGGCCGGCATCCCGCCCCTGCACGGCTTCCCGCTGCTGCCGCAGCCGCTGCGCTGGCTGATGGGCCTGCGCGCGCGTCGGCTGGACGGCGTCGGTCGGCAGACCGCGGAACGCGTAGGCGCGCTGTTCGCGCCGCTGGACTTCGAGCCCGAGCCGTCCTTCTTCGCCGCCGACGGCTACCACCCCGGCCCTCAAAGCCATCGCGACTGGGGCCGCGCGCTGGGAGAGCGCCTCGCTGCCGCGCTGCGCCCAACCTAAGCCGGCGCTGCGAAGGCGTTCAGATGCCCATGCACCGCTCGGGCAATCGGCGCCGTGGCCGCCTCACGCCTCAAGCCGCTTGGCGGGCCCCCTCGTCCAGCGCCGGTGCCTCGCGGATCAGGAAATCGAAGGCCGACAGCGCGGCCTTGGAGCCCTCGCCCATGGCGATCACGATCTGCTTGTAGGGCACGGTGGTGGCGTCGCCGGCGGCCATCACGCCGGGCAGCGAGGTGCGTCCGTGCGCGTCGATCTCGATCTCGCCACGCGGGGAGAGCGCGAGCGCGCCCTTGAGCCAGTCGGTGTTGGGCAGCAGGCCGATCTGGACGAACACGCCTTCGAGCTCGAGCGAGTGCGCGCTGCCGTCGCTGCGGTCGCGGTAGTCGAGGCCGATCACGCGCTGGCCGTCGCCGCGCACCTCGGTGGTTTCGGCATTGGTCACCACGCGCACGTTGCGCAGGCTGCGCAGCTTGCGCTGCAGGACGTCGTCGGCACGCAGGCGGGCATCGAACTCGATCAGGGTGACGTGGCCGACGATGCCGGCGAGATCAATCGCCGCCTCGACGCCGGAGTTGCCGCCGCCGATCACCGCCACGCGCTTGCCCTTGAACAGGGGGCCGTCGCAGTGCGGGCAGTAGGCCACGCCACGGTTGCGGTACTGCGCCTCGCCGGGCACGCCCAGCTCGCGCCAGCGGGCGCCGGTGGCGAGCACCAGGCTGCGCGCGCGCAAGCTCGCACCGCTGGCGAGCAGGATTTCGTGCAGGCCATGCGCGGTCTGGCTCGCGGGCACGAGCCGCTCGGCGCGCTGCAGCTGGATCAGGTCGACCTCGTACTCGCGCACGTGACGCTCCAGCGCCGCGGCCAGCTGCGGGCCTTCGGTGTGGACGACGGAGATCAGGTTCTCGATGCCGGCGGTGTCCTGCACCTGGCCGCCGAAGCGTTCGGCCAGCAGGCCGGTGCGGATGCCCTTGCGCGCGGCGTAGATGGCGGCCGCGGCGCCGGCCGGTCCGCCGCCCACCACCAGCACGTCGTAGACCGGCTTGTGCCTGAGGCTTTCCGCCGCACGCGCGGCGGCGCCGGTGTCGAGCTTGGCGAGGATCTCCTCCAGGCCCATGCGCCCGGCGCCGAAGACCTCGCCGTTGAGATAGACGCAGGGCACGGCCATGACCTGGCGCGCCTCGACCTCGGCCGTGAACGCGGCGCCGTCGATCGCGACGTGGCGGATGCGCGGATTCAGTACGCTCATCAGGTTCAGCGCCTGCACCACGTCGGGGCAGTTCTGGCAGGAGAGCGAGTAATAGGTCTCGAAACGGAAGTCGCCGTCGAGGGCGCGGATCTGCTCGATCAGCCCGGCCTCGACCTTGGGCGGATGGCCGCCGACCTGCAGCAGGGCCAGCACCAGCGAGGTGAACTCGTGCCCGAGCGGGACGCCCGCGAAGCCGACCGCGATCTCGCTGCCGACGCGGCGGATCTCGAAGGACGGCGCGCGCTGCGCGCTGCCGTCCGTGCGCAGCGCGACCGTGTCGGACAGCTCGGCGATGCCGCGCAGCAGGGATTCAAGCTCGCGCGAGGTCTCGCTGTGGTCCAGGGTGGCGACCAGCTCGATCGGCAGCTTGAGCAGGCCGAGGTAGTGCTGCAGTTGGGTCTTGAGCGCGGCGTCGAGCATGGGGGTCTCCTGTACGGATCGGAGTGGGGTCGCTCTTTCGGCTTCACCGCTGCGCGGCGTGAGCCGATCTATGTGAAGCGATGCGCAGCCTAGGCTCCAACCTGCGCGGCTTGAGCCGACCTGCGCGAGCGATATCGCGTGGGAACGGGGCCGGCGCATGCGCGGCCCCGTTCGCGGCGGGATCAGATCTTGCCGACCAGATCCAGCGAGGGCGCGATGGTCTTGGCGCCTTCCTGCCACTTGGCCGGGCAGACCTGGCCGGGGTTGGCGGCGACGAACTGCGCGGCCTTGAGCTTGCGCAGGGTTTCCTTCATGTCGCGCGCGATGGCGTTGTCGTGGATCTCGGCGGTCTTGATCAGGCCATCCGGGTTGACGATGAAGGTGCCGCGCAGGGCCAGGCCTTCCTCGTCGATGTGCACGCCGAAGGCGCGGGTGAGCTGGTGGGTCGGATCGCCGACCAGGGGGAAGGTGGCCTTGCCCACCGCCGGCGAGGTCTCGTGCCACACCTTGTGCGAGAAGTGGGTGTCGGTGGTGACGATGTAGACCTCGGCGCCAGCCTTCTCGAACTCGGCGTAATGGCTGGCGGCGTCCTCGACCTCGGTCGGGCAGTTGAAGGTGAAGGCAGCCGGCATGAACACCAGCACCGACCACTTGCCCTTCAGGCTCTGCTCGGTGAGGGCGACGAACTTGCCGTTGTGGAAGGCGTTGACCTTGAAGGCGGGAACGACGGTGTTGATCAGGGACATGGTTGCGATCCTGGTTGATGGGAGGGAGGGGTGAAGAACTGGTCAAAGCTTAGGCAATCTGCTGCGATGCAGCAAATCGTTGACGGCGCTCACTCCGATAGGCCTTGCCTATGACACACCCCTGCAGCAGTGCGATTCGAGCGGCTCGTGCGTGCAGAGCCTGGCCACCAGCCTGAACGGGAGTGATCGCCCCTCGGGCCTCCGCTACGTGCCGACCTGCGCGTCGGCGAGCGCATCGATCAGACGCTGGCAGGACATCACGCGCGCAGGGAAAAGGCGGAGCCGGCCGATAAGCCGGGTTCTGTCGTGGGCAGCCATTCTTCTAGGCCATGCGTCGCCGCATGGCTCAAGCAACCAACCCGGGCGCGGTGCGGGCCACACCATAGCGCCCCTATTCGGTCTTGCTCCAGGTGGGGTTTGCCGTGCCCTGCGGCGTTGGCCCCGCAGGCGGTGCGCTCTTACCGCACCGTTTCACCATCACCACGCGCGTCTTGCGACGCCGTTCGGCTGTCTGCTCTCTGTTGCACTTTCCGTCGGCTCGCGCCGCCCAGGCGTTACCTGGCACCTTGCCCTGTGGAGCCCGGACTTTCCTCGGCGCGGATCGCTCCGCGACGCGACTGCCTGGCCGACTCCGCGCCGCGAGTGTAGCGCAGCGCCGCTGGCCGCAGGCCCAATCCGCCTCAGCCTCCGCCGTACAGGGCCTTGCGCGGCACACCGCTGAACTCCGCCGCGACCCGCGCGGCCTGCGAGGGCGGCAGGTGCTCGGACAGCAGCGCGTAGAGCCGGCGACCCTGCGCCAGCGCCGCATCGGCATCGGCCGCTGCGCCCTCGATCAGCAGCACGAACTCGCCGCGGCGCTGGTCCGGATCTTCGGCCAGGCGCCGGCAGAGCGCGTCGAGCGCGCCATCGAGCAGGGTCTCGAAGCGCTTGGTCAACTCCCGCGCCAGTACCGCGTGGCGCCCGCCGCCAAGAACGCCGGCGCAGTCGGCCAGGCTCTCCTCGATGCGGTGCGCGCTCTCGTACAGCACCAGGGTGCGGCTCTCCTCGCGCAGCTCCAGCAGGCGCTGGCGGCGCGCGCCGACCTTGGCCGGCAGGAAGCCCTCGAACACGAAGCGGTCGGACGGCAGGCCGGCGGCCGACAGCGCGGCGATGGCGGCGCAGGGACCGGGCACGGGGCTGACCGTGAGCCCGGCGGCGCGCGCGGCGCGCACCAGGCGGAAGCCCGGATCGCTGACCAGGGGCGTGCCCGCATCCGACACCAGCGCGAAGCTGCGTCCGGCGCGCAGGGCCTCGACCAGGCTTGCGGCCTGCTGCGCCTCGTTGTGCTCGTGCAGCGCCTGCAGCGGCCGCTCGATGCCGAAATGGGCGAGCAGCTGGCGGGTGTGGCGGGTGTCCTCGGCCAGCACCGCATCGCACTCCCGCAACGTGCGCAGCGCGCGCGGACTGAGGTCCTCGAGGTTGCCGATGGGCGTGGCGACGACGAACAGCGTGCCGGGCGAAGGCTGGGACATGGGCGGGCCAGGGGAGCGGAGCGGCTATGATCTTAGCCCCTGTCCCACGCGCTCCTGTCCGCCATGCTGCGACTCCTGCCGATCGCGCTGCTGCTCCTGCTCGCCGCCTGCGCCACGACGACGACCCGCGCACCCGAGCCGCCGCAGGCCGGGGCCGCCGAGCAATGGTTCCGTCAGGGCGAGTTCGAGGCCGCCGCACTGGCCTTCATCGAGGCCAGCGAAGCGCCGCGCGCGCCGCGCGACCGCTACCTGCTGCGCGCGGCCGAGTCCTGGCGCGAGGAAGGGCGCCTGGAGGAGGTGCGCGCCCTGCTGCCGCGCATCGATCGCAGCCGGCTCTCGCCCGGGCTGCAGACGCGCCTTGCGCTCATGCAGGCCGAGCTCTCGCTGCAGGATGCCGAACCGGCATCAGCGCTGGATCGCCTCGCCGGCGCGCCGCCATCGGGCGCATCGGCGTTGCGCTGGTATGAGCTGCGCGCCCGCGCGCTGGGCGCGCTGGATCGCCCGCTGGAGGCGGCGGCCGCGCGCGCGGCGCTGGACCTGCGCCTGCCGGACAGCGAGCGACGCGCCAACGCACGCGAGCTGGCCGCGCTGCTGCGCGCGCTCGACGATGAGGCCCTGCGCGCCGCAGCCGTGACCCACGCGGAGGATGAGGCCCTGCGGCCCTGGCTCGGCGCCGCCCTGGCCCAGCGCGGCCTGCCCGTGCCCTGGGATGGCGGGCACGCGGTCGCCCTGCCGTTCGAACCGCTGCCGGCCGACAGCGACGGTTACGCCCCGCCGCGCCGCATCGCCGTGCTGCTGCCGCAGAGCGGCGCCCTGGCCGCACCGGCACGCTCGGTTCGGGATGGCCTGCTGGCGGCCTTCCACGCCGAAACCCGGGAGCGCCCGGAGCTGCGCTTCTATGACAGCGGCGAGGCGGTGGAACAGGCGCTGGTCGCCTTTGACACCGCCAGCGCCGAGGGCGCCGACCTGGTGATCGGGCCGCTCACGCGAGAGGCCGTCGCGGCCCTGTTCGACCGCGGCCGCCTGGCGACGCCGACCTTGGCGCTCAACCGCGGCGGCGCGGTGCCGCCCCCGCCCGGCAGCCAGAGTTTCGCGCTGAGCCCCGACGAGGAGGCCGCCGAAGCCGCCGAGCGTTTCAGCCGCCGCGGCATCCAGCGCGTGATCGCCATCGGGAGTGGCGACGAATCCAGCCAGCGCAGCCTGGAGGCCTTCACGCAGCGCCTCAGGCAGCGCGGCGGCGAGGTGGTGGCGACGGCGCAGCTGCCCGAGTCCGATCCGAACTACGCGCCGGCACTCAAGACCGCCTTCGCAGGTCTGCAGGCGCCGATTCCACCCGCCCTGCTCTGGAGCCTGGAGGGCGCCGAGCCGCCAACCCCCGATTTCGACGGCGTGTTCCTGGCCCTGCGTCCGGCGCAGGCACGCCTGCTCGTGCCCCAGCTCAAGCTGATCGGCATCGAGGGCCTGCCGATGTTCGCCACCTCGATGATCCAGGGCGCCGAATCCGACCCGCGCCTCGACCGCGAGCTGGACGGCATCGAGTTCACCACCCTGCCTTGGCTGATCGACAGCGCCATCGGCGTGCCGCGCCGCGAACACCTCGCGGCCGACCTCGACAGCGCGCAGGGCGCCGGCGCGCGTCTTTTCGCCTTCGGCATCGACGCCTTCCGGCTCGCGGTTTACCTCGGCCACCTGTCCGCGCAGCCGGGCGCGACCCTGTTCGGCGCCACCGGCGAGCTGTCGCTCGACGGCTTCGGCCAGGTCCAGCGCGTGCCGACCTGGGCCCGCTTCCGCAGCGGCCGGCCGCAGCCGGCCGAGGGCGCGCTGCAGCCCGATGGCCGCGGGCCCTGACCGCGCCGGGCGCGGCAGCGCGGCCGAGGACCGCGCGCTGCGCGAGCTGCAGGCACACGGGCTTGGCCTGGTGGCGCGCAACGTGCGCTACCGGGTCGGCGAGATCGACCTGGTCATGCGCGAACGCGGCGTGCTGGTGTTCGTGGAGGTTCGCCTGCGCAGCGCGCGCGGCTACGGCGATGCCGGCGACTCGGTCGACGCGCACAAGCAGCGCCGGCTGGTGCGGGCGGCCTCGGCCTTCCTGGCCGCGAACCCGGCCCTGGCCACCCTGCCCTGCCGGTTTGACGTGGTCGGCGTGGACGGCGACGACGCGCGTGCGCCGCTACGCTGGATCCGCGATGCGTTCCGGCTCGACTAGCGTTGATTGCCGAGGGCGCGGTCGCGGCTGAAGCCGCTCCTGCAAGAGCGCCGGATCGAGGCGCGAGGAGGGGCTTCAGCCCCGACCAGCACGCTGGATGGCGCGGCGCCACAGTGGCCGCGGCTGACGCCGCTCCTGCACCGAAACCAGGCGCCTCAACCCACGACGTACTGGCGCAGCTGGTCGATTTCCTGCTGCTGCTCCTCGATCACCGCCTTGACCAGGTCGCCGATCGAGAGCATGCCGCTGACCGCGCCGTCCTCGATCACCGGCAGGTGGCGGATGCGGTGTTCGGTCATCAGCCGCATGCAGCCGCGCACGCGCTCATCCGGGCCGACGGTGAACACCGGGCTGCTCATGATTTCCCAGACTTCGGTCTCGGCCGAGGAACGGCCGCGCAGGATGACCTTGCGCGCGTAGTCGCGCTCGGAGCAGATGCCGGCCAGCTCGTCGCCGCGCATCACCAGCACCGCGCCGATGCCCTCGTCGGCCATGAGCTGGATGGCTTCGAGCACCGGCGCCTCGGGCGCGATCGACACCACGCGCCGACCTTTCGCATCGAGCAGTTGTCTGACGGTTTGCATGGCCCGGCCCCCGCTCCGATGTAGTCGGCTTCGATGATAGACCTACGCCACCGCGGCGCAAGGTTCAGGCGTCGTGCGACGGCTGCCAGGTGTCCACCAGGTAGAGCGGCCGCTGCTTGGATTCGTCGTACAACCGGCCGAGGTATTCGCCGATCATGCCCAGCGCGATGAGCTGGATGCCGCCGAGGAAGAGGATCACGGTCATCAGCGAGGGGTAGCCGGCGACCGGTTCGCCCCAGAGCAGGGTCTTGGCCACGATCACCAGTCCGTAGGCGAAGGCCAGCGCCGCGGTCAGGACGCCGATGTACGTGGCCACGCGCAGCGGCGCGGTCGAGAAACTGGTGATGCCCTCCAGCGCGAAGTTCCACAGCTTCCAGTAGTTGAACTTGCTCTGCCCGGCATGGCGCGGGTCGCGCCGGTAGGGCACCGAGCACTGGCGGAAGCCGACCCAGGCGAACAGGCCCTTCATGAAGCGGTGGCGCTCGCGCAGGCCGCGCAGCGCGTCGAGCGCGCGGCGCGAGAGCAGGCGGAAGTCGCCGGTATCGCGCGGCACCGGCGTGTGCGAGAGCCGGTCCATGACGCGGTAGAAGCCGGCTGCGGTGAGCTTCTTCAGCCAGGTCTCGCCATCGCGCTGCAGCCGCGTGCCGTAGACCACGTCGAAGCCCTGGCGCCAGTGCGCGACGAACTCGGGGATCAGCTCGGGCGGATCCTGCAGGTCGGCGTCGATCACAACCACCGCATCGGCCTCGGCGTGGTCGAGGCCGGCGGTCAGCGCGAGTTCCTTGCCGAAGTTGCGCGAGAGCTTGAGCACCTCGACGCGCGGTTCTTCCGCGGCCAGCGCGCACATCACGTCCCAGGTGTCGTCGCGGCTGCCGTCGTCGACGTAGAGGATGCCGCCGCGCAGGCCATCGAGGCCGTCGAGCACCGGCAGCAGGCGCGCCTGCAGCGCACGCAGGCCCTCACCCTCGTTGAAGGCGGGCACGACGACGAGCAGGCGTGGCAAGGGTTCGGACATGTCGGGCGGCATCGCGATGGAGCGCGAATGCTAGCAAGCCTGACCCGGACATCCGAACGGGCTTGACAACCGACAAAACTTCGATAATTCTGGAATCATGGAAACGAAAGCCGCCCTCGATGCCCTCGCCGCCCTGGCCCAGCCCAGCCGGCTCGCCATCTTCCGCCTCCTGGTCCAGGCCGGACCGGAGGGTCTCGGCGTGGGCGCGATCCGCGAGGGGCTCGGCCTGCCCGGCGCCACGCTCACCGCCCACCTCAACGTCCTGCGCCTGGCCGGCCTCGTGCAGGACCAGCGCGAGGGCCGCCAGATCCACTGCTTCGCGAACTTCGGGCAGATGAACGCCCTGCTCGCCTACCTCACCAAGAACTGCTGCGCCGGCGCCGCCTGCAGTCCGTCCCCCTTGGGCGCCACCTGCAAGGAGCCGTCATGAGCCGCTTCCACGTTCACATCCACGTGTCCGACCTGGACCAGAACATCGCCTTCTATTCGCGCCTGTTCGGCGTCGAACCCAGCGTGGTCAAGTCCGACTACGCCAAGTGGATGCTGGACGATCCGCGGGTGAACTTCGCGATCTCGACCGACAAGGCCGGCAGCAGCGGCAACGCCCCCCTCGGCCTGCAGGCCGAGCGGCCCGAAGACCTCGCCGCGATCGGTGAGCGCCTGCAGGCGGCCGATGCCGTGGCCCTGGCCGAGGCCGGCACCACCTGCTGCTACGCGCGTTCGGACAAGTTCTGGGCGGTCGACCCGCAGGGCGTGCAGTGGGAGAGCTTCCACACCCACGGCGAGGCCACCACCTACTACGCCGACGCAGCCGGCAGCGCGGTGGCGCGCGCGAGCTGCTGCGGACCGGCGCTGCCCAAGGCTTCTGCCGACACGGCCTGCGGCAGCAGCTGCGACGTACCGGCCGAGCGCCAGGTCGTGGCGCCCCCGGCCCAGGCCTGCTGCGCCTGAGGCCGCGCGCATGAAGAAGGTCCTGTTCGTCTGCGTGGAAAACTCCAATCGCAGCCAGATGGCCGAGGCCCTTGCCCGCCTGCACGGCGGCGCGCAGGTCGAGGCCCACAGCGCCGGCTCGAAGCCCTCGGGCCGGATCAATCCGAAGGCGATCCGGTTCATGGGCGAGCTGGGCGTGGACCTGGCCGCGCATCGCTCGAAGTCGCTGGACGAGATCGCCGGCCTCGACTTCGATGCCGTGGTCACGATGGGCTGCGGCGATTCCTGTCCCTGGGTGCCGGCGCGGCTGCGCGAGGACTGGGCCCTGCCCGATCCGCGCGACATGGACGACGAGAGCTACCGCGCGGTGCGCGACGAGATCGGTCGCCGGGTTCGGGACCTGCTGGAGCGCCTGGCATGAGCCTGGCGCAACGGCTCGCGGCCGAAGCCCTGGGCAGCGCCGCCCTGCTCGCCACCGTGGTGGGCTCGGGGATCATGGGCGTCGCGCTCGCCGACGGCAACGATGGCCTCGCGCTGCTGGCCAACGCCGGCGCCACCGCCGCCATCCTGTACGTGCTGATCAGCCTGCTCGGGCCGATCTCGGGCGCGCACTTCAACCCGGCCGTGACCTTGGCGATGCGTCTGCGCGGCGACATCGGCAGCCGCGAGGCCGTGCTCTATGTGCTGCTGCAGTGCCTCGGCGCGGTGGCCGGCGTGCTGCTGGCGCATGCCATGTTCGAGCAGGCCCTGTGGCAGCCCGGCGATCGCGTTCGCAGCGGCGCGGCGCAGTGGCTGAGCGAAGGCGTGGCGACCTTCGGGCTGCTGCTCACCATCCTGCTGGCGCTGCAGCAGCGCGTCGCGGCGATCCCCGCCCTGGTCGCGGCCTACATCTTCGCGGCCTACTGGTTCACCGCCTCCACCTCGTTCGCCAACCCGGCGGTCACGCTGGCGCGCGCGCTGACGCGCAGCTTCGCCGGCATCGCGCCCGCCGTTGCGCCCGCGTTAATCGGGGCCAATGTGGGGGGCGCCGCGCTGGCGGTGGCCTGCGCCGCGCGGCTCGCGCCGGCGTCGGCTCAGAGCCCGTCGAGGTAGGCCGGCCCGCCGAGCTGGCGCATCTGCCGCTCGATCCAGGCGCTGCGCTCGCGCACGTAGTCGCCCGGCGGCTGGGCGATGTAGCGCTTGGGGTTGGGCAGCACCGCGGCCAGGCGCGCGCTTTCGCGTGCGCCGAGCGCACTGGCCGGTTTACCGAAGAAGCGCTGCGCGGCAGCCTCGGCGCCGTAGATGCCGTCGCCAAATTCGGCCACGTTGACGTACAGCTCGAGGATGCGGCGCTTGGGCAGCAGCAGTTCCAGCAGCACCGTGTACCAGGCTTCGAGGCCCTTGCGCAGCCAACTGCGCCCTGGCCACAGGAACAGGTTCTTGGCGGTCTGCTGCGAGATGGTGCTCGCGCCGCGCAGGCGTCCACCCTCGCGGTTGCCCTCCAGCGCAGCCTCGATCGCGGCGCGGTCGAAGCCAGCATGCTGCGGAAACAGTTGGTCCTCGGCCGCGACCAGGGCCAGCGGCAGCTCCGGCGCGACGCGCTGCAGCGGCACCCAGCGGTAGTCGAGCGCGAAGCCGGCTTCGGCCTCCCGCCAGGCCTGCCAGCGCCGGTCGAGCATGAAGGCGCTGGTGGGCGGATCGATCCAGCGCACGGCGAGCACCTGCAGGACGGGGCCCAGCAGCGGCACCAGGGCCAGGAGCAGCAGGCGCCGGAACCACCGGCGAGGACGTGAGGCGGGGCGCATGCCAACAGCATACCGGCTGGCCCCAAGGCGCCGGCAACCGGTAGGCTGCGCGGATGGAATCCATCGACTCGATCGCCTTGCCGGAGCGTGACGCGCTCTGGCGCTTCGTGCTGGAACGCTCCGGCGTACGCGGCCTGCTGGTGCGCCTGGACGAGAGCTGGGCACGGGTGCGCGCCAGCGCCGACTACCCGCCCGCCCTGGCCGACCTGCTCGGCCAATGCCTGGCGGCCGCCGCGCTGTTCACTGGCCACGTCAAGATGCAGGGGAGGCTCTCGATCCAGCTGCGCGCCGACGGTCCGGTGCCGCGGGTGTTCGCCGAATGCACCCACCTTGGTCGCCTGCGCGGCATCGCGCAGTGGCAGGGCGACCTGCACCGGCCGCTTGGATTGAGTCAGCTCGGCGACGACCGCGTGCTCGCCATCACGATCGAGACCGAGGTCGCCACCGGACGCGAACCACGCCGCTACCAGGGCCTGGTGCCGCTGGAGGGCGAGCGCATCGAGACCGCCTTCGAGGCCTACTTCGACCGCTCCGAACAGCTGCCCACCCGACTGCTGCTGGCCGCCGACGCCGTGCACGCCACCGGGCTGATGCTGCAGCGCCTGCCGGAGTCGCGCGAGGCCGGGAGCGAAGGCTGGGAAACCGCCGTGGCGCTGTTCGAGACCCTGGCCGAGTCCGAGTTGCTGGAAAGCGATCCGCAGTCGCTGCTGTTCCGCCTGTTCCACCAGGAAGGCGTGCGCGTGCTGGATACGCGGCTGCTCGGGTTCGGCTGTTCCTGCTCGCGCGAGCGCGTGGCGAACGTGCTGCGCAGCCTCGGCCGCGAGGAAGCCTTCGCCGCGGTCGAGGGCCGCGAGCAGGCCGAGATCCGCTGCGAGTTCTGCGGCACGCGCTACGGCTTCGATCGGGTTGATCTCGGGCGCCTGTTCGACGAATCGGGTCCCGGCCCCAGCCGGCTGCAGTAGCCGCCAAGCCTCGGCGGCGCTAGGCGCCGGGCGTCCGCACCGTCGCCGCTGCCAGCAGCGCGTGCGGCTGCGGGCGCGCGAACAGAAAGCCCTGACCCGACCGGCAGCCCAGTTCGAGCAAGAGGTCGCGCTGCAGCGCGGTCTCGATGCCTTCAGCGATCAGTTCCAGACCGAGGGTTTCGGCAAGGGAGCAGATCGCGCGCAGCACCGCCACCGTGGTGGACGGCGCGTCCGGCCCCAGTTCGCTGACGAAACTGCGGTCGATCTTGAGCACGTGCAGCGGAAACCGATGCAGGTAGCTGAGCGAGGAATAGCCGGTGCCGAAATCGTCCAGCGCGATGCGGATGCCGGACTCGCGCAGGGCATGCAGGGTCTGGAGCACCTGCGGCGGATCCTCCAGCAAGGTGCGCTCGGTGACCTCGACGCGCAGGCGCGCCGGGTCCAGTTCGTAGCGCGCGGCAAGCGCCAGCAGCCGCTCGACGAAGGCGGGGCCGTGGAAGTGGCGCGCGCCCACGTTGATGCTGACGAAGCCGCCGAGGTCCAGCAGGGTGTGGGCCTGGGCGCAGACCTGTTCGTAGATTTGCCAGTCGATCGCCTCGACCAGGCCGGATTCCTCCGCCAGTTCCAGGAAGTCGCCCGGCAGCAGGACGCCCGACCCGGGTTGCCGCCAGCGCAGCAGGGCCTCGTAGCCCAGCACCCGTCCACCCGGGATCTCGACGATGGCCTGGTAGTGCGGCTCGAATTCGCAGCGCGCCACGGCTCGGCGCAGATTGCCCTCCAGTTCAAGCTGGGCGAGCGCAACCCGCCGCAGGTCCTCGTCGAACAGTTCGTAGCGGCGCCGGCCTTGCGCCTTGGCGCGATAGAGCGCCACGTCGGCATCGCGCAGCAGCTCCTCGGGCGTGCGGTAGTGCCGGTGCGACAGCGCGATGCCGATGCTGGTCGACGTGTAGAGCTCCTTGCCCGCCACCCGCACTGGCTCGCTCAGTGCCTCGATGACGCGCGCGGCCAGCTCGGTCGCGTCGCGCTCGCTCTCGATCGGCTCCAGCAGCACGGCGAACTCGTCGCCCCCCAGGCGCGCGACCAGGCCCCAGCCGCGCAGGACCTCCGCGATGCGTCGCCCGGCTTCCTTCAGCAGCTCGTCGCCGACCAGGTGGCCGACCGAATCGTTGATCACCTTGAAGCGGTCGAGGTCGAGGAAAAGCACGGCGAAACGGCGCTGCGGGAAACGCGCGAAGCGCGCCAGGGCTTCGCCCAGGCGCTGCAGCAGGTGCGGCCGGTTCGGCAGGCCCGTCAGGCCGTCGTGCAGCGCATCGTGCTTGAGCTGGCGCTCGATCCGCTCGCGCCGCACGATCTGTTCGCGCAGGTCGCGGTTGGCGTTGAACAACTCCTCGGTGCGCTCGGCCACGCGCCGCTCGAGCAAGGCGTTGGCGACCCTGAGCGAGTCGGCCGCGCGCTTGCGCATCAGCGCATTGGCGATGTGGTACGAGACGAAGGTCAGCACTTCCTGGTCGAGCCGGCTGTAGCGGTGCGAGCCGTCGTAGCTCTGCACTGCCAGCACGCCGACGGTCTGCTCCTCGCAGATCAACGGCACGCCCAGCCAGACGTTGGACAGCGTGCCGTGACTGAGCACCTCGCCCTGCGCGGTGAGCCGGCCGATGGTGTCGCGGTCCGCCAGCAGCGGCTTGCCGCTGCGCAGCACGTACTCGGTCAGGCCGCGCCCGAGCCGGCGCGGCTCGCGCGAGACGTCGAACTCGTCCACCGAATACGGGAAATGGATCTGGCGCGCGTCGCCCGACAGCAGCGCGATGTAGAAATTGCCGGCGTAAAGCAGTTCGCCGACCACGGCGTGCACGGCGGCGTAGAACTGTTCCAGGGTTTCGCTCGCAGAACCCAGTTCGGCGATGCGGAACAAGGCCGCCTGCAGGCGTTCGCCCCGCTCGCGCTCCTTGACCTCGCGCTGCAGCGCTTCGGTACGCTCCGCCACGCGCCGCTCCAGTTGCTCGTGCGCCAGCTTGCGTTCAAGCGCGGTCGCGATGTGCTGCGCGACGAAGTTGAGCAGGGCCTTGTCCTTCTCGCTGTAGCGAAGCCGTTCGTCGTAGCTCTGCACCACGACCGCGCCCATGACTTCGGCCCCGCGCGGCATCGGCACGCCCAGCCAGTCGGCCGACTGCGGCCCGAAACCGATCGGGGTGCTGCCGATGGCCTCGACCAGGTCGGCCGAGGGCCCCATCAGGATCGTTCCGGTACGCAGCACGTGCGCGGTGAGCGAGCCCGCGTACTCGCTCATCGGATAGAGCCGGTCCGGCGGCGGAACGTCGCTGTCGGCCGAATCGCGGAAGTACGGGAAGTACAGCGCATCGTGCTCGGATGAATAGAGCGCGATGAAGAAGTTCTCGGCGTACATGAGCTCGCCGACGACGCAGTGGATGTCGCCCAGCACCTCGCCCATCTCGCGGTCGGAGCCGGCCAGGTCGGCGATGCGGAACAGCGCACGCTGCAGGCGTTCGGCCTCTTCCAGGCGACGTACCGCTTCGTGCAGCCGCTCGAGCTCCAGCGCAGCCGGCAGGCGCTGGCGGAACAGCGACAGGGCCTCCTGCAGCTCGGCTTCGATCAGGTCCGGCGCCCCGGCGCAGGCCTGCACCGCCACCGCCAGCTCGCTGCCCGCTTCGGATCCAAGGTTCATGCACCAGAGCCGACCGCCATCGCGCCGCTCGAACGGCAGCACCGCGCCAGGGCGGGCGATGCAGTCGACGATCGGCTCCGGCCGCCACTCAACGCCCTCGCCGGCTGCGGCGACGAGGCGCAGGGGACCGCCGGGGTCGCTCTGCCACAGCGCTACCGCCGCATCACCGCAGCGTTCGTGCACCCAGCGACGCAGGCTTTCGACCAGCTCGCGGGCGCGGCTGCCCGCCAGGACCAGCTTCCCGCGTGCCGCCCGGCGGCTGCACGGCGCGACTCCGGCGGGCACAGCGTCGGTCGCAGTCTCCATTGCGGTGGGTTCAGGCGTCACCCGCTCCTCCGAATCGCGCCGGAACCCGCGTCCCAGCCTGTATCACGGCCCAACCAACCCGGCCGGCGCCGTTGTGGGGGCGCGTGCCTAAGCGTAGCATTCAGCAAACGTCTAGGAACTTCGACGCGTCCGCCGCGTCGAACCTCCCGTCAAAGCCCGAACCGACCCAAACGTGCTCCGATTCCTGCCGCCGCTGCTGTTGGCCCTGGTCGCCCTGCCGGTATCGGCGCAGAGCCTGCGCCCGGACGCCGTGTTTCCGCGCGGGGACGAAGTCGGCCTCCAGGTCGAAGCCCTGTGGCTGCTGGACGGTGCCGCTCCGACGGCGAGTCCGCTGGAGCGTCTGGTGGCGCCTTCTGCCTTGCCATCGGAGCGCCACGGTCTGCGCCCCGAACGCAGCGGGGGCCCCAGTCTGGGCGCGTCGCTTTCGGTCGAGCGCGGCTCCGCTGCGATGGCGCTGCTTTGCCGTCAGGGCGCGGTCCTGTCCAGCTTTGGCTCGCTGGCCGAGCACTGCCTGCTGGCCACGATCGACGCGGACGATGACCTGCTCGGCGGTCTTGCGCAATCCCGGCGGGCGGGCCTGGAGTTGCGCGACGCCGTCGGCGGTATCGACTTTGGATTTGGCTTGTTCTGGCTGCGCCCCTCGCTCGCCTCCGGGGCGAGCGCGTGGAGCGGCTTCGGACCGTTCACGCCGGCGCTCCTGCCCGAACTGCGCGGCGCAGAATTCTCGCTGTCGCGAGGGTTCGCCCTGGGAGACGGCACGCGTCTCGTCCTCGGTGGCGGTCTGACCCAGCAGCAGTGGCGATCACCGGCGCTGGCCTCTGTTCTTGACACGCGCTTTGCCGATCTCAGCCTCGCCTTGGAGATGGGGGATTTCTCCGGGCTGCTGAGTGGACGGCGCTACTTCCCCACCCGGTCGGATGCATCGCCCCTGCAGGTGCTGGACCTCGGCGTCTCCTGGCGCACGCCATGGCAAGGCCAGTTCAGCGTGGGCGCGCACAACATCCTTGGACGGCAAGCCCCGGCCAGCCCTGCCGCACAGGCCTTCGGGCTGGGCGCGGATGTCGACCTGCTCGACGAACTGCCGCAGGGGCGCGTGCCGTTCGTGCGCTACCGGCAGGAACTCTGACCGCCGCGCGGTCCCAGGTCGGCGCGCCTTAGCGCTGTCTCGCTGTCGTCCTCCGTGCGGAGCTTCATCCGCGCGTTCAGCCGTGCCTGGCCCGCCACCAGGCGCGTGGCGCGGCGAACAGGAATCGCGACCAGATCGCCAGGGTCATGAGGGCTCGCGAGGCGGGCGGCAGGCCGGCCCAGGCAAAACGGCGAAAGTAGCGCTGCAGGCTTCGATGCTTCTGCCATTCGACCCAGACCGGCCGTCCAGTGCTGGAGGTCCCGCGCAGATGCACCACCCGCACCACGTTGGCGACGGCCACCCGCAGTCCCGCCTGGCGTACGCGTCGGCACAGGTCGAGGTCCTCGGCGTGCAGGCGATAGGCGGCATCGAATCCGCCGACATTCAGGTAGGCCGCGCGCGGCAGCATCATCAAGGCGCCGGAGGTCGCATCGACCTCCTGCAGCGGTTGCGCGTCGTCGGGCGCGATCGCGACGCCGCGCGAGCTGCCCATGGCGCGAAGCAGCTGACGCGGATCGGGATCGCTGCGACGCACCGCGGGGTCGCGGTTTCCGTCGACGTCGACCAGGTCCGCTCCGAGCAGGCCGATGCTCGGGTTGTCGTCACCGAGTCGGCGCAGCCTGGCGAGGCTGCCGGGCTCGACCAGGCAATCCGGATTGACGAAGGCCAGCCAGGGTGCGCCACTTCCGACCTCGACGCCGCGGTTGCAGGCAGTCGCGAACCCAGGATTGTCGGCGAAGTGCAGCAGGCGCACGCGCGCATCGAGCGCAGCCTGCTCCTCGGCGATGGCCAGCGAGGCGTCCTCGGAGCCGTTGTCGACCACCACGACACTTGCGACCTCGCGCGCGCGGCGCAGGCGCTCGATGCACTCGCGCAGGCTGGCGCCGCTGTTATAGGCGACCACCACCACGTCGATGGCCGGGCCTCCGGCCGCTTGCATGTCAGAGCGCCGCAGTCAGGCGCGCGTGCTGGGCGCGCGCGGCGTCGAAGGCCTGCGGCCAGCGCTCCAGGCCGGCCGCGAGGGTTTCGGCTTCCATGCGGAAACGCTGCACGCAGGCCGATTCGTCGAGATCCTCAGGCCAGCCAGCGAAGCGCGGTGCGCCGCGCTCCAGGATGGCGCGGCCATTGCGCTCGACCAGGCCGCGCAGGTCCGCGGCCCAATAGAGGGGAGGGTCCTTGGCCGTGGCCAGGGCCTGCTGCAGGGCGTGGACCACGGTGGTGCGCAGGTATGTGAGGTACTCGCGCAGGTAGTTGGCCGACGCGGTTTCGTCCGCTGCGACCAGGTCGCGCAGCCTGCCCGCTGCCGCACCGAGGCGCCGGCCGGGGTCGTGCGCGTGGACTTCGCTGGCGATGTGGCGCGCGAACTCGGCCAGGCAGAGGTTGATGTCCGGCGTTTCCGCCCGCTGCATCGCAGCCTGGCGCTCGCGTCCGGCCTCCTGCAGGTGGCCGACGCTGAACGGGGTTTCGAGCGCGACCGCGTCGCGGTGGGCAAGCGAGACCAGGGCCCCGAACAGCGCGTCCTCGCTGCGGCCGAACGGACTGGTGCAGGGCATCAGCTCGGCGTTGTCAACCATGAAGGGCGTGAAGTTGTTGGCGACGCTGGCGCGAAAGGCGCGGGCGCCGTACCACACGGCCGGATCCTTGATGCCGCGCAGGTAGGTGTCGCGGTCAGCCACCAGGCCGGCGCGCGCCACCGGCGGCAAGGCCAGCAGCCAGGCCATGCCGGAGGCACCGGCGCTGCCGCGGTGGCCGTTCAGGGTCAGGCGGGCGCGACGCTCGGGGTCGAGGCTGGCAAGTCGGCCGTAGTTGAGGCCGCGCAGCTGCGGCTCGATCACGGCGAGGTCGCCGCCGCGCGCCGTGATCGGACCGAGGCGCTGGCCGCAGAGCCCCAGGTGCAGGGCCACCGGGTCGGTCTCGATCGGATTGCCAGCGGCGAGCGCCGCCTCGCGCGAGGCGAAGGTGCGCGGCGCCACGCCCCCGGCGAAATGCAGTCCCGGTTCGAAGTCGGGGTGGCGGCGCAGGTCGAAAACGAAATCGTCGTCCAGCAAGGCGTAACGCTGACCCGCAGTCAGCAGGGTGAGCAGGTTCTTGCCGATGCCGCCGCCGCGCGGCGTGGCATCCTGCGCGCCGCGCTGCAGCAGCGGGCGCAGGGCTTCGCCGCCCGGCACCTCGCGCAGGAGGCGATCGACGATCCCGTCCCAGGCCTCGCGTGCGACCAGATGGGCGCGCAGGCCGCCAGCCTGGGCGAACTCGCGCAGCAGGCGCTGGTGCTCGCGCACCGACTCGTTCAGGCGGGAATCGTCCAGCACCACGTAGCGGTGGCCGGGCGAGAAGCGACGCTCGTAGTCGAGCAGGCTGGCGAGCAGGCGCTGCAGCTGCGCCGGCCGGTCGCAGGCGCGGATGCAGATGCCGAAGAACGGCGCCGGATCGAGCGCCGCGGTCGCGGCGAAACGCTGCTCCAGGTCGGGGGCGGACACCAGCAGGCCACCGCGCAGCAGGCCTTCGAGCACGCGCCGCACGCCCTCGTTCTGCCCGCGCAGACCCTCGATGCCCGCCGCGACCCGCGCCACGTGCTCGTCCAGGCTGCGGAACTCGCGGCACAGGTTCAGCGCCTGCAACACCTGGTCGGTCATCACGTGGCTCTTCCCCGTGGCCGGCACGAAGAAGATCACCTCGCCATTGGCGAGCGAACTGGCGCGCCCGTCGACCGAGGCGTACAGCGGACCCGGCGGCGGCTTGGGTGGGGCGCCATAGGTCTGGGTGCCGAGATCGATCGAGAATTCCATGGTGAACTTCCGCGCGTAAGGGGTTACTCGCCGAGGAGCGCGCGCAGTGCGGCGACTTCGGCTTCAAGTTCGAGGATGCGCTGGCCCGCGGCCATGTTCTTGCGCACTTCGTGGTCGTAGTGGCTGTAGACGCTCTCGTCCGCGTCGCCGAACAGCGCCAGCGCCGGCAGCTCGGGCGGCAGGTCACGGCGGCCGCAGACCGCGACAAAATACAGCGGCGCGTAGTGCAGTCCGACCCGTGGCTCGCCGCCCTCCAAGGTCACGGCCTGCACGCCGCCTTCGCCCTCATCCAGCGCCCACAGCGCGGACTGGAACAGCAGCTTCTGGCCGTACAGGCGACGTCGCGCGAAGCGCGCCGCGAGCAGGGCCTCGAACTCATCGCGGTAGAGCTCGCGCACATGGAACTCGTTGCGGTAGCCGCGCAGATCGGAATACGTGCGCTTGTCGGGCGAGGAGATCACCAGCAGGCCATCGTCGCTGAGCAGGCGTACGAAACCGTCGAGCATCCGCTCCTGCGCTTCCACGTGCTCGAGCGTCTCGATGCTGACGATGAGGTCGAAGGCGCGGTCCGGCAGGTGGTCGAGCGCGGTGCAGTCGGCCTGGGCGAAGCGCAGCCCGTCGCGCACGTAGCGGCGGCCAGCGTGCGCCACGGCGGCCGGATCGATATCCAGCCCGAGCACACTGTGGGCGGCGCCAGCCAGCAGGGCGCTGCCGTAGCCTTCCCCGCAGGCGGCGTCGAGCACGCGGCGGCCGCGTGCCAGCGGCAGGGCGAAGGCATAGCGCGCCCAGTGCTCGTAGCGGATCTCGCGCACGCACTCGGGCGTGAAGCGCTCGCCAGTGAATTCGAGGACGGGTTCAGACATGGGTAGCCGAGGGAAACAGGGAAGGCTGCCAGCCGCTGGCCAGGCGGTCCAGGCTCTCGGCGAGGCGCAGGCGGAGGCCGCGCAGGGGGTCTTCCAGGATGAAGCGCGCGATACGCTCATTGTAGCCGGGGTAGCGCGCGTTCAGGCGTGCCAGGGCTTCGCCGCCCGGCTTGAGGCCCAGCGGGCCGAAGCTGGCACTGCCGCGGTGCAGCACGTAGGCGTCGTCGCACAGCACGTGGCGCCAGCCGTGCGCGGCGGCGCGCAGGCACCAGTCGTTCTCCTCCCCGTAGCCGCGCCCGAAGCTGGCGCGGTCGAAATCGCCGACCGCGTCGAGTGCGGCGCGGCGCAGGTACATGCAGAAGCCCACCGCGGTCGGCAGCTCCGGGTAGCGCGGCGGACCGGCCTCGCGCGCGGCGCGCGCGATCAGTTCCGCATCGAGTGGCGGAGGCGCAGCGCGGCACAGATCGGGAAAGCTGCAGATCTCGGCGTTGTTCGACCAGGGCGTGATGCTGGCGATGCGCGCATCGGCCGCGGCGCAGGCGGCGATGCGATCAAGCCAGCCGGGGGTGGTCTCGGTATCGGAGTTGAGCAGGACCACATCGCGCGGCCCAACGTCGCGCATCGCCTGGTTGCAGTTGCCAACGAAGCCTAGGTTTTCAGGTCGGCGTTCGATGCGCACGCTGCAGCGCGCGCGCCGCGCGAAGGCATCGAGGATGGGTCCGACCGCCGGATCGGTGGAGGCATCATCGGCGATCAACACCGCATCGGCCGGTTTGAGCGTGCGCAGCAGGCTGCCGAGGCAGGCGTCCAACGCTTCGGGCGCATTGAACACAGGCACGATCACGAACGGGTTCATGCGCCCTCCCCGCCCCAGCGGTGCGGCAGACGCACGATGCCCAGCTCGCGCGAAGCGCCGCGCACCATCAGTCCGCGGTCGACGGTATCGAACAGACGCAGGCCTTCGGGGTCGAGCACGTGCAGCTTGAGCTGGTAGCCGCCGGGCAGCAGGGCCTCGGTCTCGATGCGGCAGCGGAAACGGAAGTGCGTCGCGTCCGCCCGCACGCCGCCCGCGCCGTCGATCTCGGTGCTGGTTCCGTACACCGGGGTTCCGTCCGCCCGCAGCAGACCGAAACCGAAGCGCGGCTCGCGTCCATCCGGCGAGTAGACCTCGACCTCGAATGCGATCGCCTCGCCTGGCGCCAGGGTGCGGGTGGCGGCGTCTTCGCTGCCGTTCAAGCGCACCGACGCGATGCGGTAGTCGGCGCCACTGTAGCCCGGATCGCGCTCCGGCCCGCTCTCGCGCAGGCTCTTTCGCTCGTGGTACGCGAGGTAGTCCTGGGTCACTTCGAACACATCGCCGCAGGCCCTGGCACGTCCGTCCTGCAGCCAGAGCGCCTGCCGGCACAGCTTCTGGACGTGGTACATGGAATGACTGACCAGCAGCAGGGTTCCGCCACCCTCCAGATAGTCCTCCATCCAGCGGATGCACTTCTTCTGGAAGCTCTCGTCGCCCACCGCCAGCACCTCGTCGGTGATCAGCAGGTCAGGGCGCCGTGCCGCGACGAGGGCGAACCCCAGGCGAACGACCATGCCGGAGGAGTAGTGCTTCACCGGTTCGTCGATGTAGCGACCGATGTCGGCGAAGGCGATGATGCCGTCCAGTTTGTCCTCGAACTCCGCCCCGCCCATGCCCATCAGCCGCGCGGCAGTCTCGAGGTTGCGGCGGCCGCTGTACTCGGGGTCGAATCCCGCGCCCAGCTCAAGCAGGGCGCCGACCGAGCCGCGCCGCTCGACGCTCCCGGTCGAAGGCGTGAGCACGCCGCAGATGAGCTTCAGCAGGGTCGACTTGCCGGCGCCGTTCTCGCCGATGATGCCGAGCGACTGCCCGGGGTCGATCGAAAAGTCGATGCCCTGCAGCACGGGCTCGCGCCGCAGCGGCCGTCCCATCAGGGTGCGGACGAAGGCGCCCGCGCGTGCCACCGCGCTGCTGCCAGCGGGATAGTGCTTGCCCAGTCCCTCGACACGCAGCAGCGCACTCACAGGAAATCCTCGATCGCCGGCCGGCAGCGACGGTGCACGAAGACCCCGAGCAGGACCAAGACGCCGGCACCGGCAGCCATGGCCAGCCAGGGCACGTCGCCGGTGGTCCCCAGCAGCAGATGGCGATGCGCTTCAACCATGCCGGTCATCGGATTCAGATCGAGCGCCGGCTGGAGCCAGTCGGGCACCATGTCGCGCGCGTAGATGATCGGCGTCAGGAAGAACCAGAGCGAGAGCGCCAGACCCAGTGCCTGTGCCAGGTCGCGGATGAAGACCTGGGCCGAAGCGACGAGCAGGGCCATCCCGGCGGCGAGCGCCAGCAGCGGCACCCACAGCGCGATCACGGCAGGAAGCCAGGTCCAGTCGATGCGGACGCCGAGCAGGCCAAGCATGAGCAGTACGGCAAGGAATCCAAGCCCGTGCAGGAGAAAGGCCGCCAGCACGCGGGCGATCACCAGGGCGGACAACGAGACCGCGACCTTGCGCACCAGGCCGGCATGTTCGACGTAGGTGCTGGCGCCACGCGCGATCGACTCGCTGAGGGCAAACCAGGGCCAGAAGCCCAAAGCAAGGAAGGCTACGTACCCCAAACCCTCAAGGCCCGGAATCCGGGCCTTGAAGATCTGCGCAAAGACCAGGTAGAAGATCGCCAGTTGCAGCAAGGGCGCGAGCAGTGCCCAGAGCAGCCCACCCACATTGCCCTCGAAGCGCGCAGCGAGATCCTGGCGGGCGAACAGCCGGCAGAGCTGCACCCAGCGCTGCAATCGGCCCTGCATGCTCAATCGGCGTTCTGCCGCTGCTTCATGAGTTCTTCCCGGTGCTGGCGGATGGCTTCCACCGGCGGCACGCCGCCGGGTGCGTAGCGCCCACGCAGCGAGACCAGCAGGTCGGGATCGAGCTGAAACGTCTCGCCCTGGAATTCCGACAGGTGCTGCTCGCGCGCGCGCTTGCGGAAGTCTTCGCGCAGCTCGGCGACGATGGCGTCGCGCACCGTCTCAAAGGGCCGAACGCGGGCCTCGCGGCGCTCCTCCAGTCGAATGACGTGGAAGCCGAAGTCGCTGCGGACCACCTCGGACAACTGACCGGGCTTGGCAAGGGCGAAGGCCGCCTCCTCGAAGGCAGGCGAAGTCTGGTTCGGCATCACGTTGCGCAGCAGGCCACCGTTGGAGCGTCCGGCTTCGGTGTCCTCCGAATAGTTCTCGACCAGGTTGGCGAAGTCCTCTCCTGCGCGCGCCTTCACCAGAACCGATTCGGCGATCTCGCGCGCCTTGGCCTCGCCGTGCTTCTCGACCGTCACCAGCACGTGGCGCACGTCGACGCTGGCCGGCACGGAGAAGCGGTCCGGCGTCGCCATGTAGCGCTCGCGCGCCAGCGGCTCGAAATCGGGCTCCTGCTGCTGCCGGGCCCACTGGTCCAGGTAGCGACGCGCAAGAGCACGGTCCAGTGCCAGGCGGATCTGGGCCGCAACCACCGGGTCCTGGTCGAGCCCGAGTTCGCGCGCGCGTTCGGCCAGCTGCCGATCCATGATCAGGCCTTCGAGCAGGCGCTCGATGTTGCGCGGACTGTCCATGTAGTTGGCGCGCTTGTCGAACGGAATGCTTTCAACGGCTGCGTCGATGTCGTGCAGGGTGATGGTCGCGGCACCCCGCTTGACGACCACCTTGTCGGCGTCGGCGCCTTCGCCGGGGGCGGATTCAGCGGCGGCGCAGGGTGCAGCGATGAATAGAACGGTAACGGCAAGAGGTAGCAACGACTTCATGAACGGGCTCATTCTCGGTTGGGTGTCGGCGCCCACAAAGGCGCATGGCCCCTCGCGGGGCCATGCTTCGACTGCTAATGGGACGATTGGTTCTGAATGACGCGCGCTGCGCCAATCAGTTCAAGTTGGGCTGGAAGTTGGCTTCGCACTTCGTGCCGGTTTCGCAGGAGATCGAGGGCGACTCCGACGTCGGATCCGCGAACAGGATATTGACGTAGTACTGCTTGCCCGCCTCGATCGCGCAGGTCGACGTGGACGATGCCGCTAGGGTGGTGTTGAAGTTGATGTTGTTCTTCTGGCCGGCCCGGCGGCAGCCGCGCTTGAGCGAATCGTCGCTGCTCTGGTTGTTTTCCTTGCGGAAATCGCCCCTGCACTTGCGGATCGTCACGTAGACGGCGTGTGCGGGGCGAGCAGCGAAGTAGCCGACAAGCGCAACGGCCTGCGCCTCGGCCCAGTCGAGCTTGTAGTTCTGGCCAGCAACCGGCGTGAACGGGATCACGATGTAGTTGTTGGAGACCGACTGGTCGTTGATCGTGCGCGATCCGATCGGGTGCAGGTAGGTGGTCGGCGTGAAGAACTGCGTGTTGTTGAAGGCGCTCGACCAGGACACGACACGCTCGGTATAGCCGGCAGGGGTGTACCAGGGGTCGGCGAGATTCGGGTCGATCGTGCAGCCGGGGTCAATCACCACGTCGGATTCTTCCACGGTGATGCTCGCCGTGCGCAGCGGTGATGCACCGCCCTCGTTCCAGCAGCGCAGCGCAAGGTTGTAGTTGCCTGGCGTGGTGAAGGTGAGATCCTGGTTGCTGCCGCCGACGCTCTTCAGCTTCACGTCGGTGGACGTTCCCGTCCAGGCGCTCAGCGCGGGGCTGCCGCCGGGAATGCTGGGCAAGCAGATCTGCGGGGTGTTTCCGGTCGTCCAGGTCAGCCGGCTGGTCTCGCCAGCCTTGATCGTCAGCGGGGAGGCGCTGAGCGACAGCGTAGGTGCTGCGGTGCTCGGACCCGTCGTCATGCCCTTGCACACGGTTGTGCCGGTCTCAAGCTCGCAGCTCGCGACGAGATTTCCGTTCTCGTCGAACTGGATCTGCGAGTTGTTGAGTATCGGCACCTGCACCGGTCCGGCGGTGGTGCTGGTGTTTTGGAACTGGATGGATGTGGACTGGGCGGCGGCTCCGATCGGAACCAGCGCCGCCGCCATCATGGCGAGGGCAAGGCGGGTGCGTGTCATGGTGACTCCGTTGGGCGGGCGCTGTAATAGTTGTCCCTGCATTGTCCGCCCGCTGGCGGAGAGCGTCAACGCCGTGTTCTAAATCACTCCTGAACAAAAAGGGGCCCCTTTCGGGGCCCCTTCGGGTACAGCTTTGCAGACCGGACTGGATTACGACCAGGCCAGCGGGTTGCCGTCCAGGTCGAGGACCGGGATCGGCGAACCATCCGCCTCGATGCCGTCGACGGTGTAGCCGTCGCGGTCGGCGCGGTGCTTGTGGATCTGCGAGTAGTTGCGCAGCGTGCCGGTGCCGGAATCGCCGTTGATGTAGTTGGCGACCCAGAAGCCCGTCACCGGGAGACCGGCGGCGAGGTTGTGGAAGCCGTCGCCGTCGACGTCATCGTCCACCATGTAGTGGGTCAGATCAGCCGGGGTGAAGAACGGAGACGCAAAGTCGACACCGTCGTTGCCAAGCTGCATGCGCAGCCAGCCCTCGTGGAACTCGTCGGCCTCGTCAACCACGGTGTCGCCGTTCGAGTCGTTGCAGTTGCCCGCAGCGCCGAACACGCGGCAGAGGTTGATGTTACGCGCGACCGCAGCAGCCGAACCGAGGATCTCGGAATCGCCACCACCCTGGTTGTAGGTCACAACCTGGGCTTCGAAGCAGAGGTTCAGGCCAGGAGCCGTGACAACCGGCGGCGGCGGCGAGAACGGCACTTCGTCCGGAATGGTACCCGGGGTGTCTTCTTCACGATCCCAGAAGTTGATGTCGATCGGCTCGCACGCGCCGCCGCCACCGAAGCTGCTGATGAACGGACGACGCACGTTGCCGACGGTAGCCAGGTGCAGGCCCTTGGTCGGGAACGTGATGACCCACTCGGAGGACGCACCCATCGAAGCGGTGGTGTTGTACTCGTTGTAGATCTCGTTGTGCATGAACAGGGCCGAAACCGCGCGGAAGCGGGCGGTGTCGAACGCCATGGTCACCAGCGTGCCGTTGTCGAAGATGACCGCGGTCGAGGTACCACCGACCGGATCGGCCAGGAGGTCTTCGGCCTGGGCCAGGTTCGGCAGGATGCTGCCCGGGAAGGCGTGCAGCGGGCTGGCGGCGAGGTCCGGACGCACGAAGAAGCCTTCGATCGCATCCGGGTTGTACGAGTAGGCGATACCCGCGGCCACGTTGACCACGGAAGCGGCGCCGAACAGGCCACCCTCCGGCGGAGCAACGTCGTCATCGGTGTTCGGAGCAACACGCCACACGCCACCGGCCTGCCAGGCAGACTGGATCGCCGCGCAGTTGTTCGGCACCGGACGACCCGCAGCGGCCGAAGCGGCCGAGAACGGGTTGTGCGTCGCCGCCGTGGCGAGGTTGAACGGAGCGGCACCCTGAAGGTCGCCCACGACGCCCATCTCGATGATTTCGATATGGCCTTCGCGGGTACGGCTCAGGCTACTGGTGCCACCGTCGGCGTTCAGACCGGTGTACTGGTAGTTCACGAACGGCTGACCAGCGGTGGGGATCTGGGTCGGCGCGATGCACGAGGTATCGGACGAGAACAGGATGCCCGGGCCACCGGCGTTGCCGGCATCGGTCAGGGCGCCGGTCCAGACGTCGAACGGCGACAGGTACAGGTTGAAGTCCAGGACCTCTCGGCTGTTGTGGCCTTCGAGGAAGCGGACCTTGACGGCCTTGACGTCATCGGTGGTGTTGACCACCGAGAACACGGTGACCAGGCCATTGTTGACGGTGTAGTACGGATAGATGAGCACCTGACCCAGACCGTCCGGGTTGATGTTCATCGCGGTGGCGACATTCGCGAGGCCAGCGGCGCCCGCGATGCCGGCGACGACCGCAGTCGTCAGAGAACTCTTTTTCATCACAACACTCCTAGATCAACCACAGGGCTTTATTGCTAACGGCTAACCCCACCCCGCCATAGCGGTTTGTCCCGCCTTCTATGGGCGAGGCTAGGCAACAGCGCACGCAGTCTACGACATGGCCGCAGGCGCGTGCAATCCCTTAACGAGCGGCCTCGCTGGGGATGTGGAACCAGTTCCCGTCCAGACGCAGCCAGGTCTCGCGCAGGATGGTGGACTGGTTGATCCGGCCGCCTCCGCGCAGGGGCACGGCCAGTTCGAAGTCGATGCGGATGCGGACTTCGCAGCGCTCGGCCTCCGGACACTCGACGTCGACCAACTCGGCCTTCTGCCAGCGCACCGGGCGCTGGGCGATCTCGTCGCGGTAGGCCTCGCGGGTCTTCGTGGCCCGGTAGCCTGGAGTGAGGTAGTCGTAGGCCAGCTCGCCCTGGCGGGCGATGAGGTGCTCCCAGCGCTTGACCGCACGGACCTCCACGGTCTCGGCCTGCGGCTTGGAGGGCTTGGAGGGCGTGGCGGCACAGGCAGCGAGGAGAAGGGTCGCGGCGGCAGCAGCCAGACGCAGAGGGTTGCGGTTCATGGTGATCCTTGCTTCGGTTGGGTCAGTCCGTCTCGATGTTCACGTCCTGCGTCGGCACCGGGCGCAGGATGTTGAGCGGTTCGAGGCCACGGAACTGGCGGCGGTAGTCGTCGGTGATGCGGCGGGCATCGGCGTCGTTGTAGATCACGCGCGGGGTGATGAGGACCATGAGTTCCTCCCGGACCTCCGAGCGCGCCTGGCGTCCGAAGAGGCTACCCAGGACCGGGATGCGCGAGAGGCCCGGAACGCCCTCGCGGCCACGCTGGTCGGTGTTCTTGATCAACCCGCCCAGGACCACAGTCTGGCCGCTTTGCACGGCCACCTCGGTGGTGATCGTGCGGTTGTCCACGGCCTGGTTGCCACTGGCGTTCGGGGCACCGACCGGGGCGCTCTCCTGCTGGTCCACCTCCATGAACACGAGACCACCGGGATTGACCCGCGGCGTCACCGTCAGGGTGATACCGGTCTGGCGGAACTGGACGTAGCTCTGGTTGAGGTTGCCAGTGTTGTTGTTGCCGCCGCTGTTGATGAAGCTGCTGGTCACCGGAATCTGGGTACCCACGTTGATCGTGGCGGACTTGTTGTTGAGCACGGTGAGCGTCGGCGCCGAGAGCACCGTCGCCTTGCTCACGCTGTCCAGCGTGGAGATGATGGCGGCGGCGCTTGGACCGACGAAACTCCAGCCCAGTCCACCGCTATTCGCTACACCACCGATTCCACTGAAGCCTCCCCGACCGGCGGCAACCTGGGGAACGTTGACGCCATAGCTCGATGCTGCGGGAAACGTGGTGACTGCGTTCTCGAAGAACCACTGCACGCCGAACTCGAGTTCCTCGTTCAGCGTCACCCGCACGATCTGTGCCTCGATGAAGACCTGCAGCGGGATGGTGTCGAGGCGCTCGATGGTGCGGCGGATGGACTCCCACTGCCCGGAGGTGGCGCGCACCAGCAGCGCGTTGCTCTCTTCGACCGCGGAGATGCGCACCTCCTCGACCGAGCCAAGCGCGATGCCGCCGGCACCGTCGACGACCGGACCGCTGACCGCCGCGCCGCCACCCGCAGCGACGCCGCCATCCGAACCACGCGAGCCGCCGCCCGAGGAACGCACCGGAGCGGCCTTGGCCGCATCCGGCAGCTCAGGCTGGCCGCTGCGCCCCAGGGTGCGCACCTCGACCGGGTTGAGGCCGGGCATGAGCGGATCGCCGGACGGGCTGCGCGTCGAGGTGGCGACCGAACCACCACCCGTGCCGAAGATGTCGCCCAGGGTCGCGGCCAGATCGACCGCCTTGACGTTCTTGACGTCGTAGACATAGAGCCGCTGCGCGGCCTGGTCGCCGCCGAGATCGAAGCGCTCCAGCCACTCCTCGATCGCGCCCAGGTAGCGCGGCTGCGGCGTGATCACCATGACCGAATTGACGCCCTCCAGCACGAGGAAGCGGAACATGCCCGCCATCGGGGTGTTGGCGCCCTCGCCGAACAGCTTCTCCAGCTCGCCAACCACCGTGCCGGCTTCGGCCTGCATGAGCGGGAAGATGCCGACCGACATGCCCTCGAGCCAGTCGACGTCGAAGATCTCGACCGTCTGCAGGTAGAGCTCCAGCTCGGCCCGCGTGCCGCCCAGGATCAGCAGGTTGCGCGCGTTGTCGACGTTGACGATGGCCTGCGGGCGGGCGTAGGGCTTGAGCACCTTCTCCATCTCGGTGGCGGAGATGAAGCGCAGCGGCACGGCGCGCACCTCGTAGCCGCGCTGCTGGGAGAGCGGCCCGCTGCGCGGGCTCAGGTTGCCGGAGATGGCGCGGTCGACCGGCACGATGGTGTAGCGGCCATCGCCCCAGATCATCGCGGCGTTGTTCCAGGACAGCAGCATCTCCAGCACCGACATGGCCTGGTCGGCGCGGATCGGCCGCGCCGTCGAGAAGGTGACCGAGCCCTGCACGCCGGGCGCGATCACGTAGTTCTCCTGCAGCAGGTCGCCGAGGATGGTCTTGATCACCGCCTGCAGCGACTCGCCCTCGAAGTTGAAGGTGACCTCGCCCGCGGCGGAGGTGGCCGGCGGGCGGCGCGCGGCCGCGTCCTCGTCGATGAAGCGGCCGCTGCCTTCGTCGATCTGGCGCAGCGGCGGTTCTTTCGCGCCCTCGTCCTCCGCGGCATCCGCTCCGGCGTCGCGGGCGGATGATGGATCGGCGGCGACCGCGGTGTAGGTCGGTTCGCCCTCGCGGTGCGCGGAGTCGCGCAAGGAAGGTCCGGTCGCGCAGCCGCCCAGCAGGACGAGGGCGATCGCTGCCAGAGCGATGGGGAGAGCGTTCTTCATGGCCGTTCCTGCCTATTCCTTGCTGTCGTTGTTGCCGCGCGCCGCGGCTTCCCGCATCTGGCGTCGACGTTCTTCGATCCGCCGCCGGATGAGCTCGGCGCGCGACTCCGGCGTTTCCGCCGCTGCGGTGCCGGGCTCGCTGGGCTGCTCGGCGCTGCCGTCTGCATTGGTGGCCGCGACCGTGGCGCCGTCGGCGCCGGCCGGCTGCGCGGTCAGCGCGGTCGGGGCTTCGCCGCCGGAGCCGTCGAACACGCGCAACTCGGCCTCGGCTCGCCCCGTGGGGCCTTCGAAGACCGCCTTGCGCGCCTGGAGTTCAACCAGCTTCCAGCCCACCTGCTCGCCCTCGAGGCTGGACCCGACCCGCACGCTCTGCGAGGCGCGGCTGCGGTTGTCCTGCACGATGGCAATACGGGTGTCGCCGCTAATGATGACGCTGGTGAGGGTGATCTCGAGCGGCGCAGGCGGCGGGGCTTCGGCCTCACCGGCAGGCGCCTCGTCCGGCGGCACCGGGCGCCGGTCGGCATTGAATAGCGGACGCTGTCCGACCTCGGCATAGTGCTCGGGCTCGGGCAGCTCGGTGCGCGCACGGGAGAGGTCGAGGGTCGGCACCGGCGGCACCGCGGCGGGATCGTCGGGGTGCAGCGAGACCCGTCCGCCGAGACCGCCGAACGCCACCAGCGCCACCAGCAGGGCCCAGACCGCGAACAGGCCGAGCACGAGGGTCGAAACCGGGATGTCGCGCGCCTGCATCAGTTGCCACCCTTCTGTCGCAGGTAGCCCGACAGGTCGAAACTGATGTCGAGGTAGCTTGGGTTCCGGTTCTGGCCGCGCGGCACCTGCACGCCGCGACGGCTCACGCTGAGCTGCTCGACCAGCAACATCGGGCTGCCGCCCTCGAGCCCGTGCAGGACCTCGATGAAGTCCTCCAGCTCGCAGCGCATGCGGACCTTGATCGTGACGCGCTGGAAGACCTCGGACTCGCGCGACCGGAATGGGGTGCGACTGACCACCGAACAGCGCTCGCTGGACGAGGCGCGCTCGCCGATCAAGGCCTCCAGGCGCTGGATCAGGGCGGCGGCGGCGAGGTCGAAGTTGGCCTCGGCCAGGAAGCCGGGATTGTCGGCCTCGAAGCGACGCACCTCGGCCAGGCGCTCTTCCACCTGCGGTCGCTGCTGCGCGGTGGCACGGAACTGGAACTCCTGGTCGCGCAGCTCGATGAGCTGCTCGCGCATGTCGAGGTGCGGCGCCACGAACCACCAGTGCAGGCCCACGAGGTAGACCAGCAGCAGGGCGATCAGCAGCATCACCACGGCAAGGAAGCCGCCGTGCTTAGCGTCGGGCATCAGCCGCACCGGCCTTCTCCTCGGTCTGCGGGCCGTAACCGGCGGTGATCTGGAAGCGGTCCTTGCCGGCACGCTGGTCGGGCTGGATCGGTCCGGACAGGGACGGATCGCGCAGCAGCTGGGAGGACTGCAGCAGGGTCAGCAGCGCCGCCGCCTGACTTGAGAGCCCGTGCATGGTCACGCGCTCGCCATCGAAGTTGAGCCGTTCCAGGTAGGTATCATCCGGCAGCAGACGGGTGAGCTCGTTCAGCAGGTCGGCCATGATCGGCTGCTGCGCCCTGCGCACGGCCAGGAAATTGGCTCCCTCCACCGCCTCGTCCAGGCCGCGGCGGAACTGGTTGACCGCGCGCGCTTCGGCGCGCTGGGTCTCGACCTCGGCATCGAGCCGCGCCAGGGCGGCCTCGCGGTTGGCCAGGGTCTGGTTCATCGCCAGGAGCAGCAGCAGCAGGAAGGCCACGACCAGGCCCGTGTTGATCCACAGCCAGAGGTTGGCGCGGCGGACGCGGCGCTCCGGCGGCAGCAGGTTGAAGCCGGCACGGCGGCCTTCCAGGCCGCGCACATCGACCGCGTCCAGGGTTGCCGCCAAGGGGCCGAGCGCAGCCAGGGCTTCGTCCAGACGCGAGCGCGGCACCAGGGCGATCTCGACCCGGATCTGCTTGCCGCCCGCCTCTTCGCCGCGCACCTTGGCATCGAAGTGCACCTGGTCGGGCTTGAACGGCGTCTGCCGGTCCAGTTCGAAGCCCAGTACCGACTGCAGGCGCTCACGCGCCGCGGCCGGCAGGGGCAGGATCCGGCGCAGCACGCGCGCGGGCGGCAGCAGCAGCACGCGCCGCGCGTCCCGGGCTTCGTGCGCGAAACGCTCGACGATCTCGGCCACCGCCTCCGCGCTGTCGGCCCGCACCGCTTCGCGCGCCTCCCCGGCCTGCCCGGGCAGGCGCAGGTCCACCCCGCCAGGAACCGGTTCGATCTCGATCCAGGCGCGTTCCGTGCGCAGCGCCGCCTGCCAGCGCGTGGGCAGCAGCGCACGCAGCTGGCCGAACCACCAGTCCAGGAAGGCCGGCAGCGGTGAAGCTTCGTAGCGGGCCTTGAGCCGCTGGAGCGGAATATCGAGAGCGTCGGCGAGTGGCATCAGAGGGCTTCCCCCTCCTGCCAGCGCAGGACGGTGTAGGCAAGTCCGGAGGTTCCGACGCCACCCAGGCGGAGCGTGACCTGCAGCTCCGTCCAGGCCCCGTTAGGAAGGGTGGCGCGCGACTTAATACTATACGTTCCGCTTCCGCCCTGTGCCATGAGCGGGGTTCCGTCCGGCAGGGTGGGCGGGCTCAGGCCCGAGTTGGGGTCGAACAGATGGCGCTGGTCGATCACGTCGCGCGCGGTCTGCTCGTCCATGCCCGGCCAGGCCCGCAAGGCCTCGAGCGGAGCAAAGGCCGGATTGAACTGGCCCTGTCCGGTATAAACGGTAATCGCGCCCTGCAGGCGCTGGTACAGGGCGAAATCGACCCCCAGCACCTGCTGCAGTTCGTCGGTGAGATCGAAGGGCGCATTCTTCGGGCCATGGCCCAGCCCCTCGGCATCGTACTCATCGACCTCGGCGCCATTCGGCATGACCAGGTCGTCCGGATCGCGGAAGTCGATGACGGCATCGGCGAGGCGCACCGCTTCCAGTTCGTCCAGCCCGGCCACCATGAACAGGTTGATCAGGCCCTGCTGGTCGGCGGCGTTGATGTCGATCTTGCCGGATTCGTCGGTCACCTCGATCACGACCTCGGCCTCCTCGAAGGAAAACTGATAGGGCCGACCATCGGGAATCCAGCGTCGCTCCGGGTCCGGATCGAACAGGCTGAGCACGGAACGGTTGATGCCGGCCTCGGCCGCGTAGCGCGCCTGGGTGCTGTCGAACAGGTGACGCGACTGCAGCGCTTCGGTGCGGGCGAGCAGGGTGAACGCACCCATCAGCACCGCCAGCAGGGCCAGCAGCCAGATCACGACGATGAAGGCGATGCCACGCTGGTTGCGCCTCATCGGTCGGGCCTCGGCCGTCGCCCGCCGTCACCCGGATCCGGACTACCCGGGTTCGGTCCATTCAGGCCCGGCGGCGGTCGCATGCCGGGATTGCCGCCCAGCCCCGCGCCCTCCAGTCCGACATTGCCGAGTCCCGGCACGGCAACCGCACGCATCAGCGGCACTTCCAGCGGCGGCCAGCGCATCTGCACTCGCTCCGGCCACTCCACGTTCAGCCGCACCATCAGAGGCAGGCGGGCACGGTCCTCCCAGCTCGACAGCCATTCGCCGAGCATGCCCTCCTCGTCCAGACCGCGGTACTCGAAGCTGGCATCGCTTGCGCCCTTCAGCAGCACTACCGGCGGTCGCTGTTCGCGCGGCGCGGGTTCGAGCGGGTCGAAGCCGTTCAGCAGCACGTGCTCGAACTCCAGGCGCAGGCCGTCGCCGTCCGAGCGCAGGCTCAGGGTCTGGACGTGGGCGCCGCCGCGCGCGAGGTAGCCGGGCATGGGCGCGACGAAGCGCAGGGTCTCGCCATCGCCCTCGAAGACCTTGTTTTCATCGGCGCCAAGGTCGACGCGCTCGAACATCATGGGCAGGGCGAAGGACAGCTGGCGACGCAGGAACTGCTGCGCCACCCGCAAGCGCTCGGTGCGGTCGATCAGGGCCTCGCCGCGCTCCACCGAGGCCGCGGTGGTGCGGAAAGCGCCGTAGGCCAGGCTCATCAACAAGGCCAGCAGGACCAGCGCGACCACCACCTCCATCAGGGTGAAGCCGCGCTCGGGGCTCACGGCACTGCGCCAGCGACCGGCGCCACCGCAACGACGGGAGCGCATCATTGGCCGGGATCCGGCGTCAGGGCGCGCAGGGTCACGAAGCGGGCGCTGCGGCGGCCGTCCTGGCCCCAGCGCACCTCGAGTTCCAGCCGCATCAGCTCGGCCGGCACGCTGCTGATGCCGCCGCCCTGGTCGAACTCCTCCAGCAGCAGTGGCTCGACCCGCAGGGTCCATTCGTAGCGTTCGTCCCAGGTGCCCGAGGTCTCGCCTTCCTGCAGGCGCTCGCCTACGCCGGCGGCGTCGAGCAGGCTTTGCGCGAGCAGCGCGGCCTCGGTGCGTTCGGCGGCGATGCGCGCCTGACGCACCGAACCCGCCACGCTCTGCATCGCCAGGCTCATGCCGAGCGCGAGGACGACGAAGGCCGCCACGATCTCGATCAGGCTGTAGCCGCGCTGGCGGCGGCGGACGGGGAGGCGATGGCGAAGCATGGCGGCTGAGACCGCGCGTTCCCGGCGCAAGTTCATCGCGGCGCCGCGCCGGGCTGGAACAGGCTGATCTCACCGGTCAGCCACAACGCTTCCACGATCCATTCGCGCTCGCCCATCACCAGGGTGACGCGACCGCCGGTGCAGCTGCCGTCGGGAAAGAAGCGGATCGCGGCGACACCGTCATCGAGCATCTCCTCGCGCGCGGTGAGCACGCGGATCTCCATGTCCTTCGGCAACTCGACCGGCTTGCGGCCGGGCGCGGTGTAGGTGCGCTGTTCCAGATCCAGTTCGAATGCCTTGGATTCGCGTTTCACGATCGCCTGGCCGCGGGTGTAGCGCATCGCAGCCACCAGCTCCCGGCCGGCGGCAGAAACGCGAGCGCCGGAAAGGCCGCTGCCGACCGAGACCGAGACCACGGTCAGGGCCAGGCCGATCAGCATGATCACTGCGACGATTTCGATCAGGGTGAAGCCGCGCGCCTTGCCGGCGCGGCCGCAGCCGGCTGCGCGACCGAAGGCCCGCGCGTCCAGCGCGCGGGCCGGAACGAAGCCGCGCGCGAGAGACGTGCGGCGTGCGCACGGCTTGGCCGCGCCTGCGCCCGGGACTCGCCCGCCGCAGGCCAGATGGGCGGAGCGGGCCGCGTCGGAGACAGCGGGACTGCGGAGGTTCATGGCCTGGCCTTCGCAGCCGCGCCGTCAGGAACGCGCGCCGGCGCTCAGTCCCAGCTGTTGATGTCGCGCGCCCACTTCTCGCCGCCCGGCTTGCCGTCGCGGCCCAGGCTGGAGAGGTCGAAGGGGCCGTGCTCGCCCGGCGCGCGGTAGGAGAACTCGTTCTTCCACGGGTCCTTCAGCTCCGACTCGCGCGCATAGGGTCCGTTCCAGCCGGGGGCATTGCCCGGATCCTTGACCAGATCCTCCAGGCGGGCCGGCGGCGAACCGTTGTCGAGCTCGTAGGTTTCAACCTTGGCCGCCAGCGCCTGCACCTGCGCCTTGGCCAGGTTCCAGTTCGAGCGCTGCGCGTTGTCGCCGATCTGGTTGGCGGCGAAGGCCACCACGCCGCCGATCAGGACGATCACGACCACGATCTCGATCAGGCTGAAGCCGCCCTGCCGGCGCGCGGCGCGGGACAGGCCGGGATGGATTCGACGCATCGTGTTCATCGCTTACCCCATTGCATTGCTGAGACTGAAAATCGGTTCCAGGATCGCCATCATGATGAGGGCGATGAGGAAGGCCATCACGATCACCACCACCGGCACGATCGCCGCCATCAGGCGGTCGAGCGCGTTCTTTACCTCCACGTCGAAGGTGTCGGCGACCCGCTCCAGCATGGTATCGAGTTCGCCCGACTCCTCGCCGACCTGAATCATCTGCAGGGCCATGCGCGGGAAGCGCTTGCTCTTGCCCAGCGAGACAGCCAAGCCGTTGCCGGTCTTGACGTCCTTGGCGGCCTCGTCGACCGCCGCGGCCAGGGCGGTGTTGCCGACCACGTTGCGACCGATCGAAAGCGCGGTAAGCAATGGAACGCCGTTGCGGGCCAAAGTTCCCAGGGTGCGGGTCAGGCGCGCGGTCTCGACCCGCGCCACCAGGCTGCCGAACAGGCCACGCTGCAGCACCCAGGCGTCGAAGGCGAGGCGCTTGTCCGGGTCCTTGAGCTGGGCGCGCAGGAACACCACCGCCAGCACCACGGCCACGATCACCGCCCACCACCAGCCCTGCACGAAGGTGCCCACGCCCAGCACGATCGAGGTCAGGGTCGGGATCTCCCCGCCCATGTCCTCCAGCAGCGGGATGAAGGTCGGCACCACATAGCCCATCAGGAACAGCAGCGACACCAGCACCAGCACGATCAGGATGGCGGGGTAGATCAGGGCGTTGAACACGCCATCGCGCAGGGCCTTGCTGCGCTCCAGGTACACCGCCAGGCGGGAGAGGGTTTCGTGCAGGGCGCCGCCGACTTCGCCGGCACGCACCATGTTCACGTAGAGGCGCGAGAACACGCCGTGCTCCTGCTCCAGCGCCTGCGAGAGCGGCGCGCCGCCGCGCACCGCCTCGCGCACCCGCTCGATCACCTTGCGCGCCTTGGCCGATTCGGGCAGGTCGAGCAGGATCTGCAGGGCGCGGTCCAGGGGCTGCCCGGCGCCCAGCAGGGTCGCGAGCTGCTGGGTGAACTGCAGCACCTGTCCCGCGCCCATGTCCGAGCGCCGCGTCAACAGGGTCAGCAGGCTACCCGAGCCGTCGCCGTCGGCCGGCTTGGCCTCGACCGGGATGTTGCCCGCATCCTGCAGCCGCGCGATCACTTCCTCGGCGGAGGCCGCTTCCATCTGCCCGTCGAGCGCGTCGCCGGCGGGACTGAAGGCTTTGTAGCGGAAGAGGGGCATTTAGTTGAAGCCGCGGGATTCGGGATTCGGGATTCGGGATTCGCCAAGGCAGAATCCCGCAGCCCCAACCGCC
>JANJTY010000338.1 GCA_024710865.1 Lysobacteraceae bacterium
CATCGTGCTGGCCCGCGTCGAAGCCTTCGCCAACAAGAACCCGCCGCTGCAATCGACCGTCGACGGCGTCTTCATGGGCGTCGGCATGCTGTGGACGCTCGCCCTGCTCGGCGGCCTGCGCGAACTGATCGGCGCCGGCACGCTGTTTTCCGGCATCGACATGGTGTTTCCCGGACTGCAGCCGCTGCAACTGCTGCCGGCCGACTATCCCGGCCTGCTCCTCGCCATCCTGCCGCCCGGCGCCTTCATCCTGCTCGGCTGCATGATCGCCTGGAAGAACTGGATCGAAGCCCGCGCCGCCGCGCGCCAGGCCAAGCCACCTCCCGCCACCGGCGCCAGCGTCAACGCGGGCTGATGCCCAGGCGGGCACGCCGTGCCGCCTGCTGGCACTGAATCTCGCGCGTTCCGCCGTGGCCGCGTAGGTGCTACGATTCAGCCATGGAAACGACCGGCCTCACCCTCGCCGATTACTGCCGCAGCCACCGCATCCGGCGACTGGCACTGTTTGGCTCAACCCAGCGCGGTACGGCACGGCCGGACAGCGACGTCGACCTGCTGGTCGGGTTCGAGGACGGACAGGCACCGGGGTTGATCGGCCTCTCGGCGAGGGAACTGGAACTGTCGGCTTACTTTGACGGAAAGAAAGTCGACCTGCGCACCCCCAACGATCTCTCCCGTCATTTCCGCGACGAAGTGCAGCGCACTGCCGAACTGCGCCATGCCGCCTGAGGATATCGTCCGCCTGCGCCACATGCTGGAGGCCATCAACGATGCTTCCAGCTCCATTTTCGATGTCGATACCGAAATCGCCTGGAAAACCGTCACCGTCGAACTTTCCGCGCTCGCCGCGGAATTGCGCCCCCTGCTGCGGAACGACTGCTGACCGCCCGCCGGCGGTACGTTTCACCCCCACGCCATGAACGCCACCCAACGCACCGAACTCTTCGCCCGGCTGCAAGCCGCCAATCCGCAGCCGACCACCGAGCTGGACTACGGCACGCCGTTCCAGCTGCTGATCGCCGTGCTGCTTTCGGCGCAGGCCACCGATGTTTCGGTGAACAAGGCGACGAAGCGTCTCTTCGCGGATGCGCCGACGCCCGATGCGATGGCGGCGCTGGGCGAGGAGCGCCTTGCCGACTACATCAAGACCATCGGCCTTTTCCGCACCAAGGCGAAGAACGCCATTGCCACCTGCAACATCCTGCTGGCGCGGCACGGCGGCGAGGTGCCGCGCACGCGCGAGGCGCTGGAAGCGCTGCCCGGTGTCGGCCGCAAGACGGCCAACGTGGTGCTGAACACCGCCTTCGGTGAACCGACCATCGCCGTCGACACGCACATCTTCCGCGTGGCCAACCGTACCGGCCTGGCGCGGGGAAGCACCCCGCTCGCCGTCGAGCTGAAGCTGCTGAAATTCGTCCCCGCCCCCTTCCGCCACGATGCGCACCACTGGCTGATCCTGCACGGACGCTACGTCTGCAAGGCCCGCCGCCCGGAATGCTGGCGCTGCGCCATCGCCGACCTGTGCGCGTACCCGGACAAGCACGGCGCCGAGGCCACGCACCCGTCCCCGCCCGCGCCGCCGCGGGCCCGCCGTGGCGCGCCGAACCGAGTCCTGCCATGACCATCGCCACCGCACTCGTTTCCGGCAACGACCCGCTGCCCTACCTCGCCGAGACCGCCATCGGGGAAGCCCTCGAACGGAGCGGCCTGCAACAGGCCCAGGGCGTCCTCCTCTTCCTCACGCCGGAATTCGCCCGCAACGCCCAGACCACGGTGACCGCGGCGGCGCGGGCCGCACGCTGCCTGCAGGTGGCGGGCGGCATCGCCGCCGGCGTGTTCACCGAGACCGGCTGGGTGCTCGACCGTCCGGCGGTGGCGGCAATGGTCTTCGGGGGCGAGCTGCTGCCCTGCGTCGCGGGCCACGCGGCGGACGACGATGACGCGCTGTCCGGTGCCGGGGCTGCGCCGCTGCTCAGCCTCGCCGGCGGCGCCCTGCCCACGGCCTGGCAGACCGGCCGGGCGCGCTTCGGCGCCTGCTTCAACGGCGCCCTGGCTCCGGCCGAGCCGGCGGTCTGGCAGCAAGCCCGCCTCGATCCGCGACAGCACTGCGCCATCGAACTGCGCGGTGCGCGGGTGGACGTCGGCGTGTCCAGCGGGCTGCGCCTGCTCGGCAACGCGCAGCCGGTCGACGAGAGCAACGGCTACGACCTCGATGCGATCGGCGGACAGTGCGCCCTGCACAGCCTGCAGCGCGCGCTGCCGGCCGAATGCCACGCGCAGCAGCCGCTCGCCCTGCACCCGTTGAGCGCGGTGCTGATCGAGGACCGCGCAGCGGACGCCACCGACGACACGCGCAACGCGCTGATCGAAGGCCGTTACCGGCCGATCCCGATCATTGCCGCCAACGCCGACGGCTCGCTGACGCTGGCCGAACGCATCCAGCCCGGCCAGCGCATCGCCTGGGTGATCCGCCAGGCCCTGCCGGCCGAGGCCGACATGCGGCAGACCCTGACCCGCCTGGCGGCCGCCGCGCCGGCGCCGGCCGCCGCCCTGCTGTTCTCCTGCATCGGCCGCGGCCCCTATTTCTACGGCGGCGAGGACCGCGACCTCGACGTGCTGCGCGAGCGCTTTCCCGGCCTGCC
>JANJTY010000417.1 GCA_024710865.1 Lysobacteraceae bacterium
GCGACGGCCTGAGCGCGCGCCAGCAACTGCACGTAACGCTCGATCCCGCCGGCATGGGGCGGAAAGTACTTGGACAGGTGCAGGACGCGCACGCTGCGCTGACGCTCAGCCGGGAGAGCCGCCGCGCCCGGAATCGCCCGCCTCGCTCCGCGCGGGATCGGCCCGCGCCTCCACTTCGGCGCGCAGGCTGCGCAGTTCAAGCTCGAGGATGGCGATCTTCTGCATCATGCGCCGCACCCGCCGCTCGCGACGGGTGACGCCGATATCGATGGCCAGCAGTTTGAGGATCACCGCCGCGAGCACGATCAACACCAGCAGCATCGGCGGGTAGTTGACGCCGAACAGTGCACCAAGCCAGTCGACGCTGCGCGGGAACAGTCCGATCGCGAGGGCACCGGCGGCCACGGTAAGCCACCAGAGCGCGTACAGCCCGTGCAGGCGGTCGCGCCGCACCAGCCACAGGATGATCAGGGCGGTGCCGACGCCCAGCAGAGCGGCCGTGATCTGCGGCGTCATGTGGAGCCGCCCTCGGCCCTGATGACCGCGCCACGCGGTTCACCGAAGCGGGCGATGCAGAGCACCGTGGTGTGGAGCAGATAGCTCGCCACCAGCAGCCACGAGCTGAAGACGCGCGAGTGGCCGTCGCAGCGCTCGCGCATGCTGACCGGCACTTCCGCGACGCTGAGGCCGAAGCGGCGCAGCAGCATCAGCACGCCGACGTCCTGGTAGTCCAGCAGGGTCGCCTCCGAGCGGGCGAGCAAGCGCACTGCGCGCGGACCATACACGCGCAGCCCGGAGGTCAGGTCCTGCACGGACAATCCGGTCAGCAGGCGAAACCAGGCCCAGGCCAGGCGCTTGGCCGCGCTCAGGCGTCCCGGACACATTCCAATGACCACATCGGCGCGCTCCGCCTGGCGCATCAGCGCGGGAACCGTGGCCGGATCGTGCTGGCCGTCGGCGTCCAGGGTCACAACGCGTTCGTACCCGTGCCGCTGGGCGTAGCGGATGCCCGCCTGGGTGGCGCCCCAGGCGCCTAGCTGCATGGGGAGGTCGATGACCATCGCCCCCGCGACCCGGGCCGAGGCGACGGTGGCGTCCCTGCTGCCGTCCGACACCACCAGAACTGCGCAGCCGAGTGCGCTGCGGGCTGCGCGCACCACCGAGGCGATGGTGCGGGCCTCGTTGTAGGCCGGTATCACGACCAGCAGGCGGTGCTCGATCATGGCGTCCTTTCCCATGCCGCACGCTCGTCCCCGCGGCGTGCCGGAACCGATGTCCGCGCCGCCCGCGCCTCTCGACACATGCGTCAAATCCTTTGAAATCATCTACCTGGAAGGGGTGTTGGCGCGCGCGGGGCCGTCAGGCAGCGCGTCTGCGATCCTGCTAGTGTAGCCGCTGTGCCGCGCCTGCACCGTCCCTGTGGCCGGACTGTCCTAATCAGCCCCGGATTCGCGTAGTAAGGGATTGAGCATCACGCCACACCCGACCAACCCCTTTCGAGGGAAGGAGAAAACCCCATGCAACTCAATGCGATCCGTTTCACCGCACTCGCCCTGGCCCTGAGCGGCGCCAGCCTGGCGTACTCCTCGGCGGCCTCCGCCTGCACCACCGACGCCTGGTCGTCCGTGACTGGCGCGCCGACGGCAGCCGAACCGAACACGGTCAAGCGCTATTCCGGCGTGTGCGGCATGCAGCCCGCGCTGGCTGGTTCCAGCTTCGTGACCGACGACAGCCCGAACGGCACTACGGACGGCACCTCCAACCCGTACCGCGCCCGCTTCTACGCATTCACTGGCGTCAATGGCAACAGCCCGCAGATCTTCCGAGCCACCAGTGGCGATGCCGGCGGCGGAACGCAGGCTGTTCTCATCACCCGCAACGCGGACGGTTTCAGCTTCAGCATCCCTGGCACGACGGTCGGTAACTTCGTTGAGCCCGCTGGCGCCGCCGCCTTCAACAACAAGTGGTACGCAATCGAGATCTTCTACCAGAACGGGCAGCCCTTCACCGCTGCGGTGCGCGGCAACCGTGCGACAGCCGAGACTCTCCTCACCAGCGCCGGTAACGTTTCGGGCGGCGTCGCCGTCGGTTCGGCAAGCTTGGGTGTGATCAACGCAGCGGCTTCCACGACCGCCATGGCCTTCGATGATTTCGAGTCCACCCGTTCGGCTTCCAGCGCGATCGGTCGGCTGTGCCCGGGCGACGCGGAGGGCGGCGGCTCGATCGGCGCCTCGGACGCGATCGCGATCGCCAACGATTTCGCCGGCACCCGCGCCACCGGCCAGCCCGACTGCACCGAGGACGGCCTCGTCAACGTCAACGACGCCATTTGCGTGGCCAATCGTTTCGCCGTCCCCGCGCAGCGTACCTGCAGCCAGAACTGAGACAGAGGAGATTTGATATGAAGACCTATGCAATCGCTGCTGGCGTCGCCCTCGCGCTCGCCACCCTGTCTGCTCCGGCGCTGGCTGACGAACTGCTGGTCACGGGCGCTGCCGACAAGAGCGGCTCGTCGATCTCGCTCGCGCTGGACCTGGTGAGCGACGGCAAGACCCGCGGCTTCGACTTCGTGATCCCGGTCACCACCAAGGGCGCGAAGGTTGACACCACGCAGTGCTTCGCCAACCTGCACAAGAGCTTCCAGGGCGCCTGCAAGTTCAATGGCACCGAGATCACCGGCATCGCGTTCGCTTGGGACAACGTGACCCTGCCCGCCGGCGTGCACTCCCTCGGGACCATCACCATCAAGGGCGGGATGCTGGAGAAGAAGGGCAGCGGCTACGCGGTCCAGTTCAACTCGGCGGACGCTGGGGGAGCCTCGATCCAGTCGACCGTTCGGGCGGATTTGGCTGTAGAATCCCCCCGCGCGTTCGACAGCCTGAACGCCGAAAAGTAAAAACACTGCCGCTTCCGATTCCTTCTGAGGGGTGAACCGATGAATTTGAAGTCTTCCCTGCGCCTCGCCGTGCTTCCCGCGGCGCTCATGGCGTTCTGCTCCGTAGCCAGTGCCCAGACCATCACCATCGGGTCCGGCTCTGGACTCCGCAGCACCACGATCAGCATCGACGTGACCTACGCGCCGGGCGGTGGTGTAGCGGGTTACAACACGGTGTTTAGCTACGACCCGACGCCGTTGTCGGGCGACCCGACCATCACTGCGGGACTGGGTTCGTGCACCGTGGACAACATGACCAACACCATCACGGTGTTCCGCACCACGTTCCCGGCGTCGGTCATTGCCGCTCCGGAGACCGCGTGCACGGTGAACTTCCCGATCGATGCAGCGGCCGGGTTCGCTGTGTATCCCCTGACCCATGATCCGGATCCGGCGTCCACTTCGTTCTCCGACACGAGCGCCGGCACCGTGGCTGGCACGGTTGTCGATGGAGAGTTCGAAGTCATCGACACCCCGCCCGAGCCGCCGGTCATCACCTTCAACCCGAACGGCGGCACGGTGTCGCTGGCTCAGGGCGGCGGTGCGGTCGGCGCGGCGGCCACCAACGGCACCATCACCGTGAATGCGGCTGGTGGCGTCGGTGGCGGTACCGGTAGCTACAACTGCGCCGTGCCGGCCGGTTTCACGGTCAGCAACAACGCCAATGCGTCGTTCGGCAACGGTTCGGTCGACATGAGCGTCGGCTGCACCATGGGTGCGGCGGCCAACTCGGCCAACATGACCTGCGCCGTGACCGACGACAATGGCAACAGCAACGTCAACTTCACCCTCGAGTGCCCGGCGGGCGCCAGCGCGGTCTACTCCTCGGCTCCGGCCGCGGGTGCCGATCTGGCCCAGTGCTCCGGCGCTCCGGGTGAGGTTGTCACCACCACGCTGACCATCACCAACACCGGCACCCCGGCGACCCCGGACTCGGCGGCCGACGATCTCGCGCTGAACTGCGCGGTCGACAACCCGGCCAACTTCGCGATCGTCGCTGGCCCGACCAACCCGCTGGAAGCCGGCGCGAGCACGGACGTGACCGTCGAGTGCACCATTCCGGACACCGGCGAGGCCGTCGGTTCGCTGGACTGCAACGGCAACACCTACGGCCTGAGCGCCCTGGTGCAGACGCTGCCGCCGCCGATCCCGCAGCCGAACGTCATCCCGGCCAACTCGTTCTGGTCGAAGATGGTCCTGTTCGGCCTGCTGGCCGGCCTGGGCATGCTGGTGGTCTCGCTGCGCCGTAACGGCTAAGCAGAACCAACCTCGCAGCATCGAAAGGGCGCCTTCGGGCGCCCTTTCTCTTTGATGCGCCAGTCAAGCGCCTTGGTGCCGGTTCCTGCTCCGCCGCCTTCCGACCTCCCGGCCTGTAACGGCGCCGCCCGGCTGGATGCCGGCCGGTTCGCGCAGCAGTCGCGAAAGCGATGGATCGCCCACGGTCGAGTCCAGGCACATACCGGACTGGACGTTGGCCGACAGCCATGCCTGAGCCTGAGGAGGGACCAGGACGGACCTGCGCCGATGTTCCCCGACGGGGCGTGCATCCGCGCATCGCTCAGCGTGGGTGCTTCGGCTTCGGTCGTGCGAGGGAGTCCGACTCCGCGCCCGATCCGTGCAGTTGCAGAACACGCATGAGCGCTACCGCCGACCCTGCCGCTGCTTCGAGCATGAGTTCCACGGCGCATTCGCTGTGCGCTGGAGCGATGCGAGCGGCGCCTTCCCGCGCGCGGTTCAGAACGCCTGAAGCCGTAGGCCTTGCGCGTCGACGCTGAGCGATGATCCCTGCGTGTACCAGTCGCCCAGCACGATGCGTTCCGGCGCGGCGTCGCCCGCGGCGTGGTGGATGGCGGGACGGTGCGTATGGCCGTGGATCATGCGCCGCACGCCGTACAGTTCGAGCAGGCGCCGCACTGCGTCGGGATTGACGTCCATGATGGCGTCGGCGGCCGTCGACTGGTGCTCGCGGCTGGCCGCGCGCGCGCGCTCCGCGTAGGCCTGGCGCGCCGCCACCGGCTGGCTCAGGAAGCCGGCCTGCCACTCGGGGTCCCGCACCATGCGACGGAACGCTTGGTAGGCAGCATCGTCCGTGCAAAGCGCGTCGCCGTGGCTCAGCAGGGTCGGCTCGCCGCCGATGTCGACCACGCAGGGGTCTGGCAGCAGGCGCAGGCGGCAACGCGCCGCAAAGTCGCGGCCCAGCAGGAAGTCGCGATTGCCGTGCAGATAGAACAGCGCGATGCCGCGTTCGGCGAGCGCTGAGAAACGCCGGGCCACCTCGCGCTCGAGCTCGCCTGCTGCATCGTCGCCGATCCAGGCTTCGAACAGGTCGCCAAGGACAAAAAGCCGCTCTACCTTCTCCGGCAGCGTGGCGGCGAACTGGTCGAAGCGGGCGGTGATGTCGGGCCGCGCCGCGTCGAGGTGCAGGTCGGATATGAAAAGGTCGGCCATCCGGGCCGGCCCGAGTCCTGTCTCAGGGCGCCGGCGGCGACAGCAGTTCGGCGCGCTCGATCACCACGGCCTGGGTCGGTACATCCTTGGCGAACGGACCTTGCGGGCCGGTCTCGCTGCTGCGGATGCGGTCGACCACGTCCATGCCGGAGACGACCTTGGCGAACACCGTGTAGCCCCAGGTGAAGCCATTTTGTTCGCTGACGAAGTCGAGCCGCGGATTGTCGACCACGTTGATGAAGAACTGTGCGTTGGCTGAGTGCGGATCGTTGGTGCGCGCCATGGCCACCGTGCCGCGCAGGTTCGACAACCCGTTGTTGGCTTCGTTCGGGATGCCGCTGCGCACAGGCTTCTGGATCAGATCGATGGTGAAACCGCCGCCCTGGATCATGAAATGCTCGATCACGCGATGGAAGACGGTTCCGTTGTAGTGGCCGTCCTTGACGTACTGAAGGAAGTTCTCGACCGTCTTCGGCGCCTTGTCCGGTGCAAGCTCCAGCACGATCTCGCCCATGTTGGTGTGCAGCGCAACGCGCGGCGACGGGGCGGCCGCGGCAGCCGGCTCGGTCGGGGCGGCGGCAGGCGCTGGTGCGGTGCTCTCCTGCGCCTGGGCGCTGGCGGCAAACAGGGCGAAGCTGAAGGCAAGGCAGGCGCGGAAGGACATGGCGCTGGATCCGGATGCGGCGGGAAGACGGACATGATAGGGGCGGCTGCCTCCGCATCCAAGGGCGCGCTTGCGTGGTCCGCATCCGTCGCGTCTACACTCGCGTTGGCAGACTCACGACCCCAGCCCGCAAGGAGACGCCCATGCCGCGCCCGTCCATCCCGACCGCCAGCCTCGCCGTGCCGCTGATTCTCGCGCTGTTGCTGCCCCTGCCGCTCGCCGCACAGGAGCGATCGCCGGCACCCCAGGGTGCCGAGGCCTACATCATCGAACCCGCCGATGGCGCGGTGGTCCAATCCCCCGTGACCGTCCGTTTCGGCCTGCGCGGCATGGGCGTCGCACCGGCCGGCATCGAGTTCGCCCACACCGGCCACCATCACCTGCTGGTCGACGTGGAAGAACTGCCGCCGATGGACCAGCCCATCCCCGCCGACGACCGCCACATCCACTTCGGCAAGGGGCAGACCGAGGTCAGCATTGAACTGCCGCCCGGCCGGCACAGCCTGCAGCTGCTGCTGGGCGACCACCTGCACCGTCCGCACGATCCGCCGGTGCTGTCGCCGCGCATTCATGTCACGGTCGAGGGTGAGGCGGGCGACGCGCGCTAGAATCCCGGGTTTCCGCCTCGCCTGCCCGCCCCATGACCTGTCGCACCCGCTTCGCTCCCAGTCCCACCGGATTCCTCCACATCGGCGGCGCGCGTACCGCGCTGTACTGCTATCTGGAGGCGCGCCGTCGCGGTGGGCAGTTCATCCTGCGGGTGGAGGACACCGACCGCGAACGCAGCACCGAC
>JANJTY010000341.1 GCA_024710865.1 Lysobacteraceae bacterium
GCGGCCCGCTGCGCAGCCAGCTCGAACTCAGCTACGAGTTCGATCGCGATGAAGGCGTGGTCAAGGACAACGACTGGAACGTGCGCCTGCGTCAGGACCTGGATCTCGACGAGCGCCACTTCCTGGCCGGGCGATTCACCCACCAGGGCGACATGAGCGGAGGCGGGCGCAAACGCGCGCGCGCGCTGGCGGTGGCTGCGGGCTGGCGACTGCTCGGAGGCGAGCGGAACGAACTGCGCATCGGGCCAGGCTATGTCTGGGCGGATCTCGCCGACGAAGCCGGCCAGGCGCGCGAACGCGGCCCCGGGCTTTACGCGAATTGGCACTGGCAGCACCGCAGTGGCGTCGCGCTTTCGGGGACGACCGTGTTTGTGGGGTCTTTGGGCGAGGACTCCTACTGGGTGACCGACCTGCGCCTCGACTGGCCGTTGACGCCGCGCCTCGGCTTCGTCTGGACCTGGGACCACTCACGCAACACCTACCCCTTCAACGAGGGCGAGTCCTCCAAGCTGCGCTGGCTGATCAGTTGGAAGCCGTGACCGTGTCCGAACCGGGCCTACTCCACCGTCACCGACTTCGCCAGGTTGCGCGGCTGGTCGACGTCGGTGCCGCGCAGTACGGCGACGTGGTAGGCGAGCAGCTGCAGCGGGATGGTCGATACGACGGGTGCGGCGATCTCGCCGGCGGCGGGCATGACCAGGATGCGGCCGTCGCCCATGCCTTCGGCCACGCCTTCGTCCACGAACAGGTAGAGCCGGCCGCCGCGGGCGCGGACTTCTTCCATGTTCGAGCGCAGCTTGTCGATCAGGTGGTCGTTGGGCGCGACCGCGATCACCGGCATGTCGGCGTCGACCAGGGCGAGCGGGCCGTGCTTGAGCTCGCCGGCGGGGTAGCCCTCGGCGTGGATGTAGCTGATCTCCTTGAGCTTCAGGGCGCCTTCCAGCGCCACCGGCCAGTGCGTGCCGCGGCCCAGGAACAGGGCGTGCTGCTTGTCGGCGAAGTCTTCCGCCAGCTTCTGGATGTCCGGATCCAGCGCCAGCACCTGCTGGATCAGGCCGGGCAGGGCCTCGAGCTGGCGCACGCCGGCGAGGTAACGCGCCTCGTCGCCGCCGTGCGCGCGCGCCAGCTCCAGCGCGACCAGGGCGAGCGCGGCGAGCTGGGTGGTGAAGGCCTTGGTCGAGGCCACGCCGATCTCCGGGCCGGCGCGGGTCATCAGCACCAGATCCGAGGCGCGCACGATGGAGGACTCGGGCACGTTGCAGACCGCCAGGCGCGCGACGTACCCGCGCTCTCTCGCCAGGTTCAGCGCGGCCAGGGTGTCGGCCGTTTCGCCCGACTGCGAGATGGTGACGAACAGGGTGTCGGGTCGCACCACCGGGCTGCGGTAGCGGTACTCGCTGGCGATCTCGACCGTGCAGGGCAGGCCGGCGATCGACTCGATCCAGTAGCGCGCGACGAGACCGGCGTGGTAGCTGGTGCCGCAGGCGACGATGTGGACCGACTCGGTCTTCGCCAGCAGCTCGGCCGCGCCCACGCCTAGCATCCCGGTCAGCACGCGCCCGTCGAAGATGCGGCCTTCGAGGGTGTCGGCGATCGCCTGCGGCTGCTCGAAAATCTCCTTCAGCATGTAGTGGCGATACTCGCCGCGCTCGACCGCATCGGCCGAGAAGTGCGATTCCTTGACCGGCCGTTCGACCGCGCGGCCCTGGGCGTCGAACACCGCCACCGTCTCGCGCGTGATCGCGACCACGTCGCCTTCGTCCAGGTAGGAGAAGCGCCGCGTCAGCGGCAGCAGGGCGTGGATGTCGGAGGCGAGGTACTGCTCGCCTTCGCCGTAGCCCACCACCAGGGGCGAGCCGCGCCGCGCGCCAATGACGGTGTCGGGCTCGCGCGCGCTCACCACCGCGATGGCGTAGGCGCCGTGCAGCAGGTTGACCACCTTCTGCACCGCCGGGAGCAGGGCCTTGCCGGCGCGCTGCTCGCGCTCGACCAGGTGCGCGATCACCTCGGTGTCGGTCTGCGAACTGAAGACGTAGCCCTGCGCCTGCAGCTCGGCGCGCAGCGCGGCGTGGTTCTCGATGATGCCGTTGTGCACCACGCTGACCGCGCCCGAGACGTGCGGATGGGCGTTGTCGGTGTTGGGCAGGCCGTGCGTGGCCCAGCGCGTGTGCGCGATGCCGCAGTGGCCGCTGACCGGCGCCTGCGCCTGCAGGGTTTCCAGGTCGCGCACCTTGCCGGCGGCGCGCAGGCGCACGACCGAGGTGCCGTTGATCAGGGCGATACCGGCCGAGTCGTAGCCGCGGTACTCGAGCGCCTTGAGGCCGGAGATGAGGTGGGAGACCACGTCGCGCTGCGCGCTGATGCCGACGATGCCGCACATGGGGAAGGAAGGCCCTGGGATCAGGAAGTCGCCCAGTTTAGCGGGGCGGATGTGGCGAACCGCGGGCAGGGCAGGGGCGCGGTTCAGGCGGACGCGTCCGGCGGACGCGGCGGACGGCAGCGGACGCAGTGCATTGTTCGATAAATCAATATCTTGCGATTGGCACGCTGCGTGCATTAACTGCTGCACGTCCGAACGCAGCCAGCCGCCGCCATGATCCGAGACACCTCCGCCCAGGACCGCCAGGTCGCCGTCGCCCGCCCCAGCCCCCTGCGCTTCGTCCTCATCGGCGGCGCCGTGCTGGCGGTGCTGGTCGTGCTCGGCTTCTCGCTGCGCAGCTGGACTTCGGCCGAGGCCTCGATCTCGGCCGAGCGCCTGCGCATCGCCACGGTCGAGCGCGGCACCCTGGTGCGCGACGCGGCGGTCAACGGCCGCGTGGTGGCGGCGGTCAGTCCGACCCTCTACGCGCCGGTCGCCAGCACGGTCAGCCTGCGCATCGAGGCCGGTGATCCGGTCAGCGCCGGCCAGGTGCTGGCCGAGCTCGATTCGCCCGAGCTGATGAACCAGCGCGAGCGCGAGCGTGCGACGCTGGCGGAACTGGAGGTCGAGGTGGCGCGCCAGCGCCTGCAGGCCCAGCGCGCCCGCCTGCTGGCGCGGCGCAACGCGGACGAGGCGTCCATGACCCAGCGCACCGCCGAACGCGAGCTGGCGCGCACCCAGGAGGGTTTCCGCCGTGGCGCCCTGGC
>JANJTY010000107.1 GCA_024710865.1 Lysobacteraceae bacterium
GAACATCGATCCGGTCGCGGTCAACCGCCAGTTCTGCGACGCCGGCCCGCAGTACCGCAGCGCGATCTTCCCGCGCGACGCCGAGCAGCGCCGCCTGGCCGAGCAGAGCCTGCGCGCGCTGCAGGACTCGGGGCGCTTCGACCGCCCGATCGCGACCGAGATCCTTGTCGCCGGGACCTTCTGGCCGGCCGAGGACTATCACCAGGACTATTACCAGAAGAACCCGGTGAGCTACCGCTACTACCGCTGGGGCTGCGGTCGCGATCAGCGGCTGCAGGAGATCTGGGGCGAATAGGGAATCCAGTCCACGCCGGTACCGTCGTCACGGTCCCGTTCTCGCCATTCTGCGAGAACCCGTGCAAGATCGCGCTGTCGTGATATCGGGTCAGATTCGTCGTGCAAGCGCTGAACGAGTGGGTACAGGAACACCATTCCCTCCTGATGCTGGCCGCCTTTCTGTGGGTAGGCGCTTTCATTCTGGCGTCGGTGCTGCTGCGTCTTCGTTCTGGGCGCTCTATCCGGACGCGGGTTCCGGAGCGCAGCCAGTTTGCGGAGCGCTTCGCTTCCGGTCGGTCCGAGCGAAGCTGGTTCACGCGCATGGGCGGCGCCAACAGTTGCCTGATGGTGGCGGTTACCCGCGACCAACTGCATATCGCGCTGCAGTTTCCCTTCAACCTCATGTTCATGCCGCAGGTCTGGGATCTGGAGCACTGCATCCGGCGCAGGGATATCCAGTCGGTGAAGCTTGGTCCCAGCCGCTGGATCAGGATCGAGTGGCAGCAGCCCGGATCGAGACGCAGGGCGTTCCGGCTTCGGGTCAGGCAGCCCGATGCGCTGGTGCAGGCTCTGGGCTGATTCGCTCCGGGGCCGAGCAGCGCAGTCGTGGCTTGCGGAACTGAGGCGAGGCCAACGGGGCGGTTCCGCCTGCGCAGGGAAGCCCAGTTGGGCTAGCCTTGCCGCTCGTACCCTGATGCGAGCCCAACGGTGTCGAACGTCCCGCTCTGCTTGATCCGCAACGCCTCGGTCTACGCCCCCGAACCGCTGGGAATTCGACACCTGCTGGTCGGCGCCGGCGCGGTGCTGTGGATGGGCGAGGGCGAAGCACCGCTGCCGGCGGGCGTCGAGCTCGATGTCGTCGAGCTGGAAGGCCGCCGACTGGTCCCCGGCCTGGTCGACGGCCATGCGCACCTGACCGGCGGTGGTGGCGAGGACGGTTTCCGCTCGCGCGTGCCGGCGCTGCCGCTCTCGCGCTACACCGCGGCCGGCGTGACCAGCGTGGTCGGCGTGCTCGGCACGGACGATCTGGCGCGCAGCACGCGCGAGCTGGTCGCCACGGCCTACGCCCTGCGCGAGCAGGGCCTCTCGGCCTGGGCCTACACCGGCGGCTACCACCTGCCGCCGACCACGCTGACCGGCAGCGTGCGCGCCGACATCGCCTTCGTCGAGCCGCTGATCGGCGTCGGCGAACTGGCCATCTCCGATCACCGCTCCAGCCAGCCGACCCTCGACGAGCTGTTGCGCATCGCCTCGGAAGCGCACGTGGCCGGGATGATGAGCGGCAAGGCCGGCCTGCTGCACCTGCACCTGGGCGATGGCGAGCGTGGCCTCGACCTGGTGCGGCGCGCCCTGGAGCGCAGCGAACTGCCGCCGCGCGTGTTCCACCCCACCCACGTCAACCGCCGGCGCCGTCTGTTCGAGGAAGCGATCGAACTGGCCCACGCCGGCTGCTGCATCGACATCACCGCCTTCCCGGTGGACGAGGACGAGGATGCCTGGAGCGCCGCCGATGCCCTGGCGCGCTACCTCGAATCCGGCGCGCCCCCGGGCCGCGTGTCGGTCAGTTCGGATGGCGGCGGCTGCCTGCCGAGCTTCGATGCCGAAGGCCGCGTCGCGCGCATGGACATCGGCTCGCCCGCTGCCTTGCTGGAAACCCTGGGCGAACTGCTGCTGCGCGGCTTCGAGCTGGAGTCGGTGCTGCCGGCCTTCAGCGTGAATCCGGCCGAGCTGCTGCGGCTGGCGGGCAAGGGCCGGATCGCACCCGGCTTCGATGCCGATCTGGTCGTACTGGACGAGCGGCACCGCGCGCGCGACGTGATGGCGCGCGGGGTCTGGCATGTGCGGGACGGCACGCTCGTGGGGCGGGGGCTGTTCGAATCCTGAGGCCGCCGCGCGCGTCGCGGCGGTCATCTGGCGCGAAGCGAGCCCCCGGGTCGGGGTGCGACCTGGATTCTCTTCGCTTTCGCGCCCTCGATCTCGCCTCTCGACGCGCCGTTCAGACGCGGCTCGGGCCATTCGTGACGGGCCTCCCGGGGCGCTGCGGCTCCAGCGGACTGGCGGCCCGAGAGCGTTGCGCTTGATTCGGGAACGCCGGGATGGCGACGCGACTGGTTTGGTTTAGAGTCATGGTGGTCGCGGTGAAACTCGCCTCCGCGTTCAGTCGTCGCTGTCGACCACCGCGATTGCCGGTGCCTTCCCTTCCAGGGTAAGGCGACCGGCCAGCAGGGCGGCCTGTGTGCGCGAATGGGCGCCGAGCTTGCGCAGGATGGCGGTCATGTGCGCCTTGATGGTGGCCTCGGATACGCCCAGCTCGTAGGCGATCTGCTTGTTCAGCAGGCCCTGGCAGAGCATGCCCAGCACGCGGTACTGCTGCGGCGTCAGTTCGGCGATGCGCGCGGCAAGGCGCGCCTCTTCCGGGTCGAGCGCGGTCGAGCCGGACTCCACGCCCGGCGGTAGCCAGGTATCCCCATCCAGCACGGCGCGGATGGCTTCGCCGATCTGCGCGATGCTGGCCGACTTCGGGATGAAGCCCGACGCGCCGTGCCCGATCGCGCGCCGCATCAGGGCCGGATCCTCCTGCGCCGAGACCACCAGCACCGGCAGGGTCGGCCAGCTCGCGCGCACGTGCACCAGGGCCGAGAAGCCCTGCGCGCCCGGCATGTTGAGGTCCATGAGCAGCAGGTCCGCCTGCGGATGCGCCTCGGCCTGGCAGAGCAGGCCGGCTACGTCCTCCGCCTCGACGATCGCGGCCTCCGGCACGCACTGCTGCACCGCGCGCTTGAGCGCGTCGCGGAACAGCGGGTGGTCGTCGGCGATGAGGATGGGCATTAGAGGCCGGGATTCGGGATTTGGGATTCGGGATTCGCTGGAGCGGGGTGGGGCGGCGCTGAGGTTGCGGTCTCAAGACGCGGAATGCAGCGACTACTTCGCCATCGTGGGCGAGGGCTTCGGTGTGCGGGCTGTTGCGAATCCCGAATCCCGGCTTCCGGCTTCACCCCACCAACCGCTCCCTGACCAGACTGTCCACCACCGCCGGGTCCGCCAGGGTCGAGGTGTCGCCGAGCTGGTCGGGGGCGTTCTCGGCGATCTTGCGCAGGATGCGGCGCATGATCTTGCCCGAGCGGGTCTTGGGCAGGCCCGGTGCCCACTGCAGGTGGTCGGGCGTGGCGATCGGGCCGATCTCCTTGCGCACCCACTGCACCAGTTCCTTGCGCAACTCGTCGCTGGGGCTCTCGCCGGCGTTGAGGGTGACGTAGGCGTAGATGCCCTGGCCCTTGATGTCGTGCGTGCAGCCGACCACGGCGGCCTCTGCGACCTTGGGGTGCGCGACCAGGGCCGACTCGACCTCGGCGGTGCCGATGCGGTGGCCGGAGACGTTGATCACGTCGTCGACGCGGCCGGTGATCCAGTAGTAGCCATCGGCGTCGCGGCGGCAGCCGTCGCCGGTGAAGTACATGCCGGGGTAGGCCTTGAAATAGGTCTCGATGAAGCGCTGGTGGTCGCCGTAGACGGTGCGCATCTGGCCCGGCCAGGAATCGAGCAGCACCAGGTTGCCCTCGGCCGGGCCTTCGAGCAGGGCGCCGTTGGCATCGACCAGGGCCGGCTTGACTCCGAAGAAGGGCTTGGTGGCCGAGCCGGGTTTCTGCGCGATCGCGGCGGGCAGGGGGGCGATCAGGATGCCGCCGGTCTCGGTCTGCCACCAGGTGTCGACGATTGGGCAGCGGCCCTCGCCCACCACGCGGTGGTACCACTCCCAGGCCTCGGGATTGATCGGCTCGCCGACCGTGCCGAGCAGGCGGATCGAGCGGCGGCTGGCGGCCTTCACGGGCGCCTCGCCCTCGCGCATGAGGGCGCGGATCGCGGTCGGCGCAGTGTAGAAGAGCGTGACCTGGTGCTTGTCGCAGACGCGCCAGAAGCGGCTGGTGTCGGGGTAGTTCGGCACGCCCTCGAACATCAGCGTGGTGGCGCCGTTGCACAGCGGACCGTACAGCACGTAGCTGTGGCCGGTGACCCAGCCCACGTCTGCGGTGCACCAGAAGACGTCGCTTTCCTTGAGGTCGAACACGCACTCGTGGGTGTAGCTGGCATAGACGAGATAGCCGCCGGTGCTGTGCAGCACGCCCTTGGGTTTGCCCGTGCTGCCCGAGGTGTAGAGGATGAACAGCGGGTCTTCGGCATGCATCACCTCCGGCGCGCAGGTCGCGGGTTGGCCCTCGACCAGATCGTCATACCAGCGGTCGCGCGGGGCCTGCATCGGCACCGGGTGGCCGGTGTGGCGGACCACGATCACGGTCTCGACGCAGGTGGTGCCGTTGCGCTTCAGCGCCTCGTCCACGTTGCCCTTGAGCGGCACGGCCTTGCCGCCGCGCAGGCCCTGGTCGGCGGTGATGACCAGCTTGCTCTGGCAGTCCTCGATGCGGCCGGCGATGGCGTCGGGCGAGAAGCCGCCGAACACCACCGAGTGGATGGCGCCGATGCGGGCGCAGGCCAGCATGGCCACCGCGGCCTCCACGATCATGGGCAGGTAGATCGTGACGCGGTCGCCCTTGGCCACGCCGAGGTTGCGCAGGGCATTGGCGAGGCGGCAGACCCGCGCGTGCAGGTCGCGGTAGGTGATGCGCTGGGAGACGTTCGGATCGTCGCCCTCGAAGATGATCGCGGTCTTGTCGCCGCGCGTGGCGAGGTGGCGATCGAGGCAGTTGACCGAGAGGTTGAGCTGGCCGTCCTCGTACCAGCGGATGCGGAAATCGTCCAGCGCGTAGCTGACGTTGCGAACCCGGGTCGGCTTGCGCATCCACTCGATGCGCTCGGCCACGCGGCCCCAGAACGCATCCGGGTCGCGCACCGACTCGGCGTAGAGGCGATCGTAATCGGCCGGCTTGATCGTGGCCTGCTCGACGAAGGCGGCCGAGGCCGGGTAGATCGATTCGCTGCTCATCTGCGCTCCCTCCCGTGGGCTGATGGGTCCAGATTATCGCCCGGCTGCACGGTCGCGCAGCCGCCATGGCTTAGACCTTGGTCGCAGTGCGGGTCGATCTTCGACCAATGGCTAATGGTTGCTGCGCCGCGATGGGTTCGACCATCCCACCACCCGCACTGGGGTTCTGGGAGGGACCACCGCATGAAACCGAACACTCGACTTCACCGCAGCCGGCTGGCCCTGGCCTGCCTGCTGGCGCTGGGCGGCGGCGGCGCGTTCGCGCAGACGTCGTCCGAACGCGAGGCCGCGCTCGAGGCGCGCGTGGCCGAGCTGGAGCGACTGGTGCAACAGCTGGTCGAACAGCAGGCCAAGGCCGCCGAGCCGGCGCCGAAAGCGGCCAACGCCATGCAGTCGAACACGCTGGTGCCCGGCGCCATCGCCGGCAGCGAACTGACCTACGGCGGCTTCATCAAGCTCGACGCGATGATGACCAACACCAGCGACGGCGAGGTTCCCGACGGCTCGACCGGGCGCCTGCTCTACCTGCCCGGCGGCATCCCGGTCGGTGGCGAGGGGGAGGGCACCGACACCGACGCGCACGCGCAGTTCTCGCGCTTCTGGTTCAACGTCGCCTCCACCACCGACGACGGTGACAAACTGCGCGGCTACCTCGAGTTCGACCTGTTCGGCGGCGCGCTCGGCAACGAGACCGCGACCAACACCTACGGCGTCACCGTGCGTCACGCCTTCGCGAGCTGGAACAATTGGCTGGCCGGCCAGACCTGGTCCAACTTCCAGGACGTGGCCGCGCTGCCCGATTCGGTCGACTTCATCGGTCCGACCGAAGGCACGGTGTTCGTGCGCCAGGCCCAGATCCGCTACAGCAATGGCCCCGTCTCGGTCGCCCTGGAGAATCCCGAGACCCTGCTGACTCCGTTCCAGGGCGGCGCCGCGCGCGTCTCCAGCGACGACGGCTGGCTGCCGGACCTGACCCTGCGCTACACCCACACCGGCGAGGCCGGACACCTCGGCCTGGCCGGCCTGCTGCGCCAGCTGCGCCACGAGACCGGCGATGGCGCGGTCGACAGCGACGCCTTCGGCTACGGCCTCAGCCTGTCAGGCAAGCGCAACCTCGGCGCCAAGGACGACCTGCGCTTCATGCTCACCGCCGGTCGCGGCATCGGGCGCTATGTCGGGCTCGCGCTGGGCTCGGATGCGGTGCTCGATGCCTCCGGCGATCTCGAGGCCAATGGCCTGCTCGCCGGCTATGTCGCCTGGCGCCACGTCTTCGATCCGAAGCTGCGCGGAAACCTCTTCTACTCGCGTGCCGAGCTCGACCATGACACGGCGCTCACCGGCAGCGGCTTGACCCGCCGCGTGCACAGCCTGCACGCCAACCTGATCTGGAGCCCGCTGCCCAGGCTCGACCTCGGCGTCGAGGCCATCCTGGGCCAGCGCGAACTCGAATCCGGTGCCGACGGCGAACTGCGCCGCCTGCACTTCCACGCCAAGTACTCGTTCTGACCGGGAGGGAACGATCCATGACTTCGCATGACAAGGGCCACGCCGCCTACTGGCGGGCCAACCTCAGGCTGATGGCGATCCTGCTCGCCATCTGGTTCGCGGTCTCGTTCGGGGCCGGCATCCTGTTCGCCGACGCGCTCAACGGCATCCGCCTGTTCGGCTTCAAGCTCGGCTTCTTCTTCGCCCAGCAGGGCGCCATCTACGTGTTCGTCGGCCTCATCTTCTTCTACGCCTGGAAGATGAACCGGATCGAGCGCGAACACGACGTGGACGAGGAGTAAGCGCATGTCCGTTCAAGCCTGGACCTACATCATCGTCGGCCTCAGCTTCGCGCTCTACATCGGCATCGCGATCTGGGCCCGCGTCGGCTCGACCAAGGAGTTCTACGTCGCCGGCGGCGGCGTGCATCCGGTCGCCAACGGCATGGCCACGGCGGCCGACTGGATGAGCGCGGCCTCGTTCATCTCCATGGCGGGGTTGATCTCCTTCATGGGCTACGACGGCGCCGTCTACCTGCTGGGGTGGACCGGCGGTTACGTGCTGCTGGCCCTGCTGCTGGCGCCCTACCTGCGCAAGTTCGGCAAGTTCACCGTGCCCGACTTCGTCGGCGACCGCTACTACAGCGACACCGCGCGCCTGGTGGCGGTGGTGTGCGCCCTGTTCGTGTCCTTCACCTACGTCGCCGGCCAGATGCGCGGCGTCGGCATCGTGTTCAGCCGCTTCCTGGAAGTGGACATCACGATGGGCGTGATCATCGGCATGGCCATCGTGTTCCTCTACGCCGTGCTGGGCGGCATGAAAGGCATCACCTACACCCAGGTGGCGCAGTACTGCGTGCTGATCTTCGCCTACATGGTGCCGGCCTTCTTCATCTCGATCATGCTGACCGGCCACGTGCTGCCGCAGACCGGCATGGGCGGCGCGCTGGCGGACGGCTCGGGCACCTTCCTGCTCGACAAGCTCGACGGCCTGCACGCGCAGCTCGGTTTCGCGCCCTATACCGATGGCAGCAAATCCACCATCGACGTGTTCGCCATCACGTTCGCGCTGATGGTCGGCACCGCCGGACTGCCGCACGTCATCGTGCGCTTCTTCACCGTTCCCAAGGTCCGCGCCGCGCGCGGTTCGGCCGGGTGGGCCATGCTCTTCATCGCACTCCTCTACACCACGGCGCCGGCGGTGGCGACCTTCGCCCGGGTCAACATGATCGAGACGATCAACGGCAAGGACGGCAACGGCACGGTCTACGAAGAAGCCCCGAAGTGGATCCCGAACTGGGAGAAGACCGGCCTGATCAAGTGGGAGGACAAGAACGGCGACGGCCGCATGTTCTACGCCGCCGACGCGCGCAACGAGATGACCATCGACCGCGACATCATGGTGCTGGCCAACCCGGAGATCGCCCAGCTCCCGGCCTGGGTCATCGCCCTGATCGCGGCCGGTGGCCTCGCGGCGGCGCTGTCGACCGCGGCCGGCCTGCTGCTGGTGATCTCCTCGGCGATCTCGCACGACCTGATGAAGAAGATACTCATGCCGCACATATCGGAGAAGCAGGAGCTACTCTTCGCACGCCTCGCGGCGGCGGTGGCGATCTGCATCGCCGGGCTGCTCGGCATCTATCCGCCCGGCTTCGTGGCCGAAGTGGTGGCCTTCGCCTTCGGCCTGGCCGCGGCGAGCTTCTTCCCGGCCATCCTGCTCGGCATCTTCGACAAGCGCACCAACGCCATCGGCGCGATCAGCGGCATGGTGCTCGGCCTGGCCTTCACCATCGGCTACATCCTGTACTTCAAGGGCGTGTTCATGGCCCCGATGGCGCCGAATACGCCGGAGAACTGGTTGTTCGGCATCTCGCCGGAGGGCATCGGCACGGTCGGCATGCTGATCAATTTCGCGGTCACCATCGTGGTCTCGCGCCTGACGGCGGCACCGCCGCGGCACGTGCAGGACATGGTCGACTCGATCCGCATCCCGCGCGGCGCGGGCTCGGCGGCGCACATCGCGCAGCACTGATCAGCGCCCGCCCTGCGCCACCTCGCATCGGCCCCGCCTGGACAGCGGGGCCGATGCCTTTTGGCACTGGCGGATGCGGCTGCGCACTGGCCCAGGCTGACGCCCCAGGCGGTATCGAAGGCCGCGCAGCGATGCGCTCGGTTCGCCCGGTCGAAGGGAAGCGCG
>JANJTY010000435.1 GCA_024710865.1 Lysobacteraceae bacterium
GAGATGGTGATGCCTGGCGACAACATCAAGATGGTGGTGTCGCTGATCGCGCCGATCGCGATGGATGAGGGCCTGCGCTTCGCGATCCGCGAGGGCGGCCGCACCGTCGGCGCCGGCGTGGTGGCGAAGATCGTCGAGTAAGCAGTCGAACGCGGGCGCGTTGCGCCCGCTTCGCGGCCGGACGGCGGGTCGTGCAGCGGCCCGCCTTCGGTGTTTTGAGGGAAGCCGTACGCCAGTAGCTCAATTGGCAGAGCAGCGGTCTCCAAAACCGCAGGTTGGGGGTTCGAGTCCCTCCTGGCGTGCCATCCCCGCGTAGTGCGGACTGCGCCGAACCGCAGGACCGATCTGGAAGGAGTCGATGAATACCAAGACCGAGCAGACGCCCGACACCCCGGTCGGCGACTACGTCAAGTACGCCGTGGCGTTGCTGTTTGCCGCAGCGGGTTTCGTTGGCTACCGCTACTTCGCCGACTGGCCCGACGCGCTGCGCGCGACCCTGGCCGTGGCTGGACTGGCACTGGGCGCGGTTTTCTTCGCGTTCACCACGGCCAAGGGTGCCGTGGCGCGCGAGTACCTCTCCGAGACCCGGTTCGAGCTGCGCAAGGTGGTGTGGCCGACGCGGCAGGAAACCCTGCGCGGAACCGGCGTCATCATCGTCGTGGTGATCATCATCAGCCTTCTGCTTGCCCTGATCGATTTCCTGATCGGTGCCGGCGTGCGCGGCCTGCTGGGCAGCTGAGGAACTACCGATGGCCAAGCGCTGGTATGTCGTGCACGCCTACTCGGGCTTCGAGCACCAGGTGTCGCGCGCTCTCAGGGACCGCATCGCCCGCGCCGGCATGGAGGATCGCTTCGGCGAGATCCTCGTGCCCACCGAGGAGGTGGTCGAGATGCGCGCGGGACAGAAACGGCGCTCCGAGCGCAAGTTCTTCCCCGGTTACGTGCTGGTCCAGATCGAGACCCGCAACGAGGGCGCGATCCCTCTGATCGACGACGAGTCCTGGCACCTGATCAAGGAAACGCCGAAGGTCATGGGTTTCATCGGCGGCACTGCCGATCGCCCCCTGCCGATCAAGGACAGCGAGGCCGACACGATCCTGCGTCGCGTCCAGGACGGAGCGGAGAAGCCCAAGCCCAAGGTTCTGTTCGAGCCCGGCGAGTTGGTCCGCGTTACCGACGGGCCCTTCAACGACTTCAACGGCACCGTCGAAGAGGTCAACTACGAGAAGAGCCGCCTGCGCGTGGCGGTACTGATTTTCGGGCGCTCCACGCCGGTCGAACTCGAGTTCGGCCAGGTGGAGAAGGCCTGAAGAGGCCGGGATTCGGGATTCGGGATCAGGGATTTGCAGGAGCGTGCCTTCGCTTCGACGAATCCCGAATCCCGAATCCCGAATCCCGAATTAGCAACCAACGGGGAGCCACACCGGTGATCGTCACCGCGCGGCGTTCGGACCCGAGGAGTCAATGAAATGGCAAAGAAAGTCGTCGGTTACATCAAGCTTCAGGTCAAGGCCGGCCAAGCCAATCCGAGCCCGCCGGTCGGTCCGGCCCTGGGTCAGCGCGGCCTCAACATCATGGAGTTCTGCAAGGCGTTCAACGCCGCGACCTCCAAGCTGGAGCCGGGCCTTCCCACTCCCGTGATCATCACGGCCTACTCGGACCGCACCTTCACCTTCGTCACCAAGAGCACGCCGGCTACCGTCCTGCTCAAGAAGGCCGCGGGAATCACCTCGGGCTCGAAGCGCCCGAACACGGAGAAGGTGGGCAAGGTGACGCGCAAGCAGCTCGAAGACATCGCCAAGGCAAAGGAAGCGGACATGACCGCGGCGGATCTCGACGCGGCCGTGCGCACCATCGCCGGCAGCGCGCGCAGCATGGGTCTGGTGGTGGAGGGCTAAGTCATGGCGAAGATCTCGAAGCGTTTCAAGGCGATGCAGAACCTGGTCGTGCCGGGCAAGAGCTACGGTCTCGACGAGGCCCTGAAGATCATCCAGGGCAACAGCAAGGTGAAGTTTGTCGAGGCCGTGGACGTGGCTGTCCGCCTCGGCGTCGACGCGCGCAAGTCCGACCAGCAGGTGCGCGGTTCCACTGTGCTGCCGGCCGGCACCGGCAAGTCGGTGCGTGTGGCGGTGTTCTGCCCCGCTGGCGCCAAGGCCGAGGAAGCGAAGGCAGCCGGCGCCGATGTCGTCGGCATGGACGAACTGGCCGAGAAGATGCAGGCCGGCGATCTGAACTACGACGTCGTCATCGCGACCCCGGACGCGATGCGCGTGGTCGGCAAGCTCGGCCAGGTTCTCGGTCCTCGCGGCTTGATGCCGAATCCGAAGGTCGGAACCGTCAGCCCGAACCCGGCGGAAGCCGTGCGCAATGCCAAGGCCGGTCAGGTGCGCTACCGCACCGACAAGGCCGGCATCATCCACTGCACCATCGGCAAGGTGAACTTCGAGCCAGAGGCGCTCAAGTCCAACTTGCACGCCCTGTTGGCCGACCTGATCAAGGCCAAGCCGTCCGCGGCCAAGGGTCAGTACCTGCAGAAGATCTCGCTGTCCAGCACCATGGGTATCGGCGTGACCGTCGATCAGTCGACGCTGTCGCTCGCCAAGTAATGCGTTTCAAACCGGCCGGGACTCCGGCCGGGCGTTTTTGAAGGCACCTGTCGCGGCGACGCGGCGGGCGCCATCAAAGACCGCAGGTGCGCCAGGTTCGTGGTGACGTCGGGCATGGATGCGCGACCGGCAGGGAATCGCCGTTGCCGCGACGCCAAGGCGCTTAATCCGGACTTCGCTCAGGAGTCGGCCTGCGTAGATGGTGCAGCCTTTCTGGATTCCTCTGGAATGGCCACCACCCCGGAACGCCCACGCGCGTTCCCGGCGCCGAAGGAACGGTGCCGCCCCAGGACCGCGACCGGCTGGAGCCGCGAGCGGAGTTCAATTGGAGGAGTGCAATGGCTCTCAATCTGTCCCAGAAGCAGGAAGTTGTCGCAGAGCTGGCCGAGGTTGCAGCCCGGGCGCATTCCCTGATCGCCGCCGAGTACGCGGGCACCACCGTGTCGCAGATGACCGCGATGCGCAAGAAGGCCCGCGAGTCCGGCGTGTTCCTGAAAGTCGTCAAGAACACGCTGGCAAGTCGCGCCGTGGCCGGAACCGAGTTCGAGTGCGTCCAGGACGCCCTCGTCGGCCCGCTGCTGTACGCGTTCTCGGAGGAGGACCCCGGCGCTGCCGGCCGTCTGATCAAGGAGTTCGCCAAGGGCAACGACAAGCTGCAGACCAAGGTCGTGTCCGTGGGCGGCAAGCTCTACCCGCCGTCCCACCTCGAGGTTCTGGCATCGCTGCCGACCCGCGAGCAGGCGCTGGCCATGCTGGCCCGCACCCTGGCCGAGCCGGCCGCCATGATCGCGCGTGCGATCAAGGCTGTTGCCGACCAGCGGGGCGGCGGCGAGACCGCGCCCGCCGAGGTCGCGGCCGAGCCCGCCTGAGCCCCGGTTCCTGCGAACCCATCCGAATCGTCATAGATCCAATCCAGAGGTTATTCCCATGTCCGTTACCAACGAGCAGATCGTCGACGCGATCGCCGCCAAGTCCCTGATGGAAGTGATGGAGCTGGTCAAGGCCATCGAAGAGAAGTTCGGCGTCTCCGCCGCCGCCCCGGTCATGATGGCTGCCGGTCCGGCCGCCGCCGCTGCCCCGGTTGAAGAGCAGACCGAGTTCACCGTCATCCTGAAGGCTGCCGGCGAGAAGAAGGTCGAGGTCATCAAGGCCGTTCGCGCCATCACCGGCCTGGGCCTGAAGGAGGCCAAGGATCTGGTCGAGGCCACCGGAACCGTCAAGGAAGGCGTCAGCAAGGACGACGCGGCCAAGTTCAAGAAGGATCTCGAGGCCGCCGGCGCTACCGTCGAGCTCAAGTAAGCGACGCATTGCGTCGCTTGCCCGGCAAGCGTCGAAGCAAGGCTGGGGGCGAGAGCCCCCGGCCTTTCGCCGTTAGCGCGGGGCTCGGGAATGCGGCGACCGCAGAAGCGGACCACGCATTCCCGAACTTCGCAAAACTTCCCCAGCACCGGGGCAGGGCCTAGGGCCTCGCAAGGTTCCGGAAGCCGCGTGGCTTCCGCGAATCCCGAATCCCGAAACCCCGAACCCCGATTCAAGACGAGGCGGTAGTACACCATGACCTACTCCTTCACCGAAAAGAAGCGCATCCGCAAGAGCTTCGGCAAGCGCAGCGCGATCCTCGACGTGCCCTACCTGCTCGCGATCCAGGTCGACTCCTACCGGGAGTTCCTGCAGCTCGACGTCGAGCCGTCGAAGCGCGAGGACAAGGGCCTGCACGCCGCGCTGAAGTCGGTCTTCCCGATCTCCAGCTACTCGGGCAGCGCCGCCCTGGAGTACGTCAGCTACAAGCTGGGCGAGCCGCCGTTCGACGAGCGCGAGTGCCGCAACCGCGGCCTCTCCTACGGAGCTCCGCTGCGCGTGACCGTGCGCCTCGTCATCTACGACAAGGAAACCGGCAACAAGGCCGTTAAGTACGTGAAGGAGCAGGAGGTCTACATGGGCGAGCTGCCCCTGATGACCGACAACGGCACCTTCATCGTCAACGGCACCGAGCGCGTCATCGTCTCGCAGCTGCACCGTTCGCCGGGCGTGTTCTTCGACCACGACCGCGGCAAGACGCACAGCTCGGGCAAGTTGCTCTACAGCGCGCGCATCATTCCCTACCGCGGCTCCTGGCTCGACTTCGAGTTTGACCCCAAGGATGCGCTCTTCACCCGCATCGACCGGCGCCGCAAGCTGCCGGTCACCGTGCTGCTGCGCGCCCTGGGCTACAGCAACGAGGAGATGCTCAAGCTCTTCTTCGACATCAACACCTTCAACATCCTCAAGGACGAGGGCGTCGAGCTCGAGCTGGTGCCCGAGCGTCTGCGCGGCGAGACCCTGAATTTCGACCTGACCGTGGGCGGAAAGACCCTGGTCGAGGCCGGCAAGCGCATCACCGCTCGCCACGTCCGCCAGCTTGAGCAGGCCAAGATCCAGACCCTCGAGGTTCCGGACGAGTACCTCATCGGCCGTATCCTGGCGCATGACGTGATCGACACGTCGAGTGGCGAGCTGCTCGCCAACGCCAACGACGAGATCGGCGAGGACCACCTCGCGAAGTTCCGCAAGGCCGGGGTCGAGTCGGTCGGTACGCTGTGGGTCAATGACCTCGACCGCGGCCCCTACATCTCCAACACCCTGCGCATCGACTCGACCCGCAGCCAGCTGGAGGCGCTGGTCGAGATCTACCGCATGATGCGTCCGGGTGAGCCCCCGACCAAGGACGCCGCGCAGAACCTGTTCTTCAACCTGTTCTTCACCTTCGAGCGCTACGACCTCTCGGCGGTCGGCCGCATGAAGTTCAACCGCCGCGTCGGTCGCAAGGAAGTGGTCGGTCCGGGCGTGCTGTTCGACGGCAAGTACTTCGGCGAGCGCAATGAGGAGGCGGCGAAGCGGCTGGTCGCCGAGCATGGCGAGAACTCCGACATCCTCGAAGTCATCCGCACGCTGTGCGAGATCCGCAACGGCCGCGGCACGGTGGACGACATCGATCACCTCGGCAACCGCCGCGTGCGTTCCGTCGGCGAGATGGCCGAGAACGTGTTCCGCGTCGGCCTGGTGCGCGTCGAGCGCGCGGTCAAGGAGCGCCTGTCGCTGGCCGAGTCCGAGGGCCTGACGCCGCAGGAGCTGATCAACGCCAAGCCGGTGGCCGCCGCGATCAAGGAGTTCTTCGGCTCCTCGCAGCTGTCGCAGTTCATGGACCAGAACAACCCGCTGTCGGAGGTCACCCACAAGCGTCGCGTCTCGGCGCTCGGTCCGGGTGGCCTGACCCGCGAGCGCGCCGGCTTCGAGGTGCGCGACGTGCATCCGACCCACTACGGCCGCGTCTGCACCATCGAAACGCCGGAAGGCCCGAACATCGGCCTGATCAATTCGCTGGCGGTCTATGCCCGCACCAACCGCTACGGCTTCCTCGAGACCCCGTACCGCAAGGTGGTCGATGGCAAGGTCACCGACCAGGTCGATTTCCTTTCCGCGATCGAAGAGAACGAGTTCGTCATCGCCCAGGCCAACGCCGAGCTGGACGAGAAGGGCAAGTTCACTTCCGAGTTCGTCACCGTGCGCTTCCAGGGCGAGACCCTGCTCAAGCCGCCGGCCGAGATCCATTACATGGACGTCTCGCCGATGCAGTCGGTGTCGGTGGCGGCCGCGCTGGTTCCGTTCCTCGAGCACGACGACGCCAACCGCGCGCTGATGGGCGCGAACATGCAGCGCCAGGCCGTTCCGACCCTTCGCGCCGAGAAGCCGCTGGTCGGCACCGGCATCGAGCGCGAGGTCGCGCGCGATTCCGGCGTCACGGTCAACGCGCTGCGTCCGGGCGTGGTCGACCAGATGGATGCCGGCCGCATCGTGGTGCGGGTCGACGAGGCCCACATCGGCGACAACGATCCGGGCGTCGATATCTACAACCTGGTCAAGTACACCCGCTCGAACCAGAACACCTGCATCAACCAGCGCCCGCTGGTCGCGGTCGGCGATCGCGTGGAGCGCGGCGACGTCCTTGCCGACGGTCCCTCCACCGACATCGGCGAGCTGGCCCTTGGCCAGAACATGCTGGTCGCGTTCATGCCCTGGAACGGCTACAACTTCGAGGACTCGATCCTGATCTCGGAGCGCGTGGTCCAGGAGGACCGCTACACCACGATCCACATCGAGGAGCTGACCTGTGTCGCGCGCGACACCAAGCTCGGGCCCGAGGAAATCTCCGCCGATATCCCGAACGTGTCGGAGCAGGCCCTCGGCCGCCTCGACGAGTCCGGCGTGGTCTACATCGGTGCCGAGGTGCAGGCCGGCGACATCCTGGTCGGCAAGGTCACGCCCAAGGGCGAAAGCCAGCTCACGCCTGAAGAGAAGCTGCTGCGCGCGATCTTCGGCGAGAAGGCTTCGGACGTGAAGGACAGCTCGCTGCGCGTGCCGCCGGGCATGGACGGCACCGTCATCGACGTGCAGGTCTTCACCCGCGACGGCATCGAGAAGGACAAGCGCGCCAAGCAGATCGAGGAAGCCGAGATCAAGCGCATCAAGAAGGATCTCGACGACCAGTTCCGCATCCTCGAGGGTGCCATCTTCGCCCGCCTGCGCACCCAGATCGTCGGACGCATGGCCAACGGCGGTCCGAACGGATTGAAGAAGGCCGATATCACCGACGCCTACCTCGACGGGCTGAAGAAGGACGAATGGTTCTCGATCCGGATGAAGGACGAGGACGCCGCCGAGTTCATCGAGAAGGCACAGAAGCAGATCGAACTCCACAAGAAGGAGTTCGAGAAGCGCCTGACCGAGAAGCGCGCCAAGGTCACCGCGGGCGACGACCTCGCCCCGGGCGTGCTGAAGATGGTCAAGGTCTACCTTGCCGTGAAGCGCCGCATCCAGCCGGGCGACAAGATGGCCGGACGCCACGGCAACAAGGGCGTGATCTCCATGATCCAGCCGGTCGAGGACATGCCCTACATGGCCAACGGCGCGCCGGTCGACATCGTCCTGAACCCGCTGGGTGTGCCGAGCCGTATGAACATCGGGCAGATCCTGGAAACCCACCTGGGCTGGGCCGCAAAGGGCCTCGGGCACAAGATCCAGCGCATGCTGGAAGCGCAGGAGAAGGTGAGCGAGCTGCGCAAGTTCCTCGACCAGATCTACAACCACGACCGCAAGTTGCTGGGTGAGCGCGTCGAGCTGTCGCAGTTCAGCGACGACGAACTGCTCAGGCTGGGAAAGAACCTGTGCGGCGGCGTGCCGATGGCGACACCGGTGTTCGACGGCGCGCACGAGGCCGAGATCAAGGCCATGCTCAAGCTCGCCGATCTGCCGGAGAGCGGCCAGACCACGCTGTTCGACGGGCGCACCGGTGAGTCCTTCGATCGCCCGGTCACGGTGGGCTACATGCACATGCTCAAGCTCAACCATCTGGTCGACGACAAGATGCACGCCCGGTCCACCGGCCCGTACTCGCTGGTCACACAGCAGCCGCTGGGCGGCAAGGCGCAGTTCGGCGGTCAGCGCTTCGGCGAAATGGAAGTCTGGGCCCTGGAAGCCTACGGCGCGGCCTACACCCTGCAGGAAATGCTGACGGTGAAGTCCGACGACGTCGCGGGCCGCAACCAGATGTACAAGAACATCGTCGATGGCAACCACGAGATGGCCGCGGGCATGCCCGAGTCGTTCAACGTGCTGGTCAAGGAGATCCGCTCCCTGGCCATCAACATCGGGCTGGACGAGCACTGAGGGACGGGATTGGGGATTCGGGATTCGGGATTCGCAAAGGCCAAGGCCATGCATCCCGGACAACCGAATCCCCGCTCTGACGAATCCCGACTCCCGACTCCCGAATCCCGGAGACCGCAATGAAAGACCTGCTCAACCTCTTCAACCAGCAGCGCCCGACGCTGGACTTCGACGGCATCCGCATCGGCCTGGCCTCGCCCGACCTGATCCGTTCCTGGTCGTTCGGCGAGGTGAAGAAGCCCGAGACGATCAACTACCGCACCTTCAAGCCGGAGCGCGACGGCCTGTTCTGCGCCGCCATCTTCGGTCCGATCAAGGACTACGAATGCCTGTGCGGCAAGTACAAGCGCATGAAGCACCGCGGCGTGGTCTGCGAGAAGTGCGGCACCGAGGTCACCCTGGCCAAGGTGCGCCGCGAGCGCATGGGCCACATCGACCTGGCGAGCCCGGTCGCGCACATCTGGTTCCTCAAGTCGCTGCCGAGCCGCATCGGCCTGATGCTGGACATGACCCTGCGCGACATCGAGCGCATCCTCTACTTCGAATCCTACGTGGTCATCGATCCGGGCCTTACCGTGCTCGAGCGCGGTCAGCTGCTCAGCGAGGAGCAGTACCTCGAGGCGGTCTCCGAGCACGGCGACGAGTTCGACGCGCGCATGGGCGCCGAAGCGGTGTATGAGCTGCTCAAGACGATCGACCTGAACGCGGAGCTGATCCGTCTGAAGGAAGAGATCGCCGCGACCAACTCCGAGACCAAGCTCAAGCGCCTGTCCAAGCGCATCAAGCTGATGGAGGCCTTCATCGAGTCCGGCAACCGCCCGGAGTGGATGGTGATGACCGTCCTGCCGGTGCTGCCGCCCGACCTGCGCCCGCTGGTGCCGCTGGACGGCGGCCGCTTCGCGACCTCCGACCTGAACGACCTGTACCGCCGCGTCATCAACCGCAACAACCGCCTCAAGCGCCTGCTCGAGCTGAACGCGCCGGACATCATCGTGCGCAACGAGAAGCGCATGCTGCAGGAGTCGGTCGATGCCCTGATGGACAACGGCCGTCGC
>JANJTY010000485.1 GCA_024710865.1 Lysobacteraceae bacterium
AGAGTGGGCCGGGGCAAGCATCCCGCGGATGCTCAGGCTTTCACTGCGTCGCTCACGCCTGAGTCTGCACCCTCATGCAGTCGACCTGGCCTCTCCGCACTGCTTTGATCCGCTCTTATCCGTGGCCATCCGTGTTCATCCATGGCAAAAACGCTCCTCACCCAGCCACGCCGCTCACCCCCGCGACTCGACGAAGGCCTCACGCGCCGCCGCGAGGGTGGCGTCGATGTCGGCATCCGTCATGGCATTGGAGACGAACGCCGCTTCGTAGGCCGAGGGCGCGAGGTAGACGCCGCGGCGCAGCATGGCGTGGAAGAAGCGGTTGAAGGCGGGCAGGTCGCAGGCGGTGGCGTCGGCGAAGCTTTCCACCTTTCGGTCGGTGAAGAACAGGCCGAACATGGCCGGCACCTGGTTGGTGGTGAGCGCGACGCCGGCCTCGCGCGCGGCCGCTTCGAAGCCTTCGCACAGGCGCGCGGTCTTGCGCGCCAGCTCGTCGTAGAAGCCCGGCGCCTGGATCAGCTCCAGCGTGGCCAGGCCCGCGGCCATGGCGACCGGATTGCCGCTGAGCGTACCGGCCTGGTAGATCGGGCCGGACGGCGCGATCTGCTGCATCAGGTCGCGGCGGCCGCCGTAGGCACCGACCGGCATGCCGCCGCCGATGATCTTGCCGAAGGTGGAAAGGTCGGGCTGCACGCCGTACAGCGCCTGCGCGCCGCCGAGCGCGACGCGGAAGCCGGTCATCACCTCGTCGAAGATCAGGACCGCGCCGTGCCGGGTGCAGAGCGCGCGCAGGTGCTGCAGGTAGCCGTCCTTCGGCGGGATGCAGTTGGCGTTGCCGACCACCGGCTCGACGATGACGCCCGCGATCTCGCTACCGCTTTCCTCGAACAGGCGCGTGGCGGCCTCGAAGTCGTTGAAGGGCAGGGTGAGGGTGAGGTCGGCCAGGGCCTTGGGCACGCCGGGCGAGGTCGGTACGCCGAAGGTGAGGGCGCCGGAGCCGGCCTTGACCAGGAAGGAATCGCCATGGCCGTGGTAGCAACCCTCGAACTTGACGATGCGCGAACGCCCGGTGGCTCCGCGCGCGAGGCGGATGGCCGAGAGCGTGGCCTCGGTGCCGGAGTTGACCATGCGCACCATCTCCAGCGACGGCACCAGGCGCTGCAGGGTCTCGGCCATGGTCACTTCCAGCGCGTTGGGCACGCCGAAACTCAGGCCGTCCCTCATCGTGCGCGCGACCGCATCCAGCACGGCCGGATGCGCATGGCCGGCGATCATCGGGCCCCAGGAGCCGACGTAATCGATGTAGCGGTTGCCGTCCACGTCCCAGAGGTAGGCGCCTTCGGCGCGCGCGGCGAAGAAGGGTTCGCCGCCAACCGAGCGGAAGGCGCGGACGGGGGAGTTCACGCCGCCGGGCATCAGCTGCTGGGCGCGGGTGAAGAGGTCGTGCGAGATCGGGTTCATGGCGTTCATGCGCAGTCGTGGACAAATGGAGTGGTTCGAGACGCCGTCTCGTTCGCGCTGCGCGCGCCTCGACGGCTCCTCACCACGAACGGTCCTGGTGAGCGAGCGGCGACCCGGAGACGAAGCTGTCGCCGCTATCAGGCAAAGCGCGCCGCCGGCAGGCCCAGCCACTCCAGCGCCGTGCCGTGGTAGAGGCGGGCCTGTTCGGCTTCGGGCAGGTCGAGCGCGGCGATGCCGGCGCCGGGTTCCTGTTCGCCCAGGGGGAACGGATAGTCGGTGCCCAGCATCACGCGCTCGATGCCGACGGTGTCGAGCAGGTAGCGCAGGGCACGCGGATCGGCCACCCAGGAGTCGAAGAACAGGCGCGGCAGGTACTCGCGCGGGTTGCGCGGGTTGTCGGTGGCGACGAGGTCGGGACGCATGCGGAAGCCGTGCTCGATGCGGCCGATGGTGTAGGGGAAGCTGCCGCCGCCGTGCGCCAGGCAGACCTTCAGGCGCGGGAAGCGCTCCAGCACGCCGCCGAAGATCAGGCAGCAGGCGGCGCGGCTCTGCTCGGCCGGCATGCCGACCAGCCAGGGCAGCCAGTATTTCGGCATGGACTCGGTGCCCATCATGTCCCAGGGATGCACGAGGATCGCCGCGCCGAGGTCCTGCGCGGCCTCGAAGAAGGGCGTGAGCTCGTCGGCGTCGAGGTTCCAGTCGTTGATGTGCGAGCCGATCTGCACGCCCTGCAGGCCGAGCTGGTCCATGCAGCGCTCCAGCTCCTGTACCGCCAGGCGCGGCGACTGCAGCGGCACCGTGCCGATGCCGGCGTAGTGGCGCGGATGCGCGCGGCAGGTCTGCGCCATGTGGTCGTTGAGCGCCTGGTGCAGCTCCAGCGCGTGGTGCGGCCTGGCCCAGTAGCTGAACATCACCGGCACCGTGCTGATCACCTGCACCTGCACGCCAAAAGCCGCGTACTCGGCGATGCGCAGGTCCGCGTCCCAGGTCTTGGGCCAGATCTCGCGGAAGAACTTGCCGTCCTTGTAGATGCGGTGGCGGCCGTCGTCGGTGTGGTGGATCACCGGGAAGCGCGCGTCGCCGTATTTCTTCGCCAGGTCCGGCCAGTCGCGCGGCAGGACGTGGGCGTGGGTGTCGATCTTGAGCTTGGGCGAGATTATGCCGGCTTGCGTCCAGGCGGTAGCGGCTGGCTCAGCCGACGACAGTCCCTGCCAGGCGGACTTCATCCCTGCGTGTCACTGGGCCGCGGCGTTGGAATGCCAAGACCTGGCCTTCAGGATTGAACGCAGGGTCGCCGCATCGCCATCGTTCGCCGCCGGCTCGAGGCCGAGCAGGGCGCAGAGCAGGGCGTAGACGTGGACGTTGTCGAAGGGTTCGATCACCTGGCCGCGGCGGAAGCCGGGTCCGCTGGCCACGAAGGTTGCGCGCATGTCGGGCTCTTCCGGCGCGTAGCCATGCGAGCCGGGCTTGATCCGCCCACCCCAGCGCACGAAGGACTGGCGGGTGAAGACCTTCCAGCCCAGGTCGGCCTGGCAGACGATGGGCGCGATCCGGGGATGCGTGCCGTAGTGCCACTGCGGCGGCAGCTCGCCGCGTCGCCAGCACTGCAGCGGGCCGTGGCGGCCGAGCAGGGCGGCCTCGACCTCGGCCTCGTGGCCCGGCTCCGGCGCAAGGCCCAGCACCTCGCCGGCCGTGATGATGCGCAGCTTGCGGGTGTCGACCCGTTCCTCGAGGTAATACACGCGTTGGGGCGAGGTTGGGGTCATGCCGTGGTCGGACACGATCACGAAGTTGATGCGGTTCTCGAGTCCACGCTGGCGCAGCCCCTGGACCAGTCCGCCCAGGGCGGCGTCGACCCGGCGCACGGCATCCTTCCACTCGGGCGAATCCGGCCCGAAGGCGTGGCCCGCCACGTCGGTGTGCTCGAAGTAGAGTGCCCCGAAACGCGGCCATTCGACTTCGTCGCGGTCGAACCAGCCCAGCACCGTATCGACGCGCCGGTCGATCGGGAATTCGTAGTCGAAGGCGTGCCACTCGTCTGGTTGCCGACCCTGTATCGGCGCCTCGCTGCCGACCCAGAACAGGGTCGCGGTGCGAAGTCCGGCCTTGCCCGCGGTGTTCCAGATCGGTTCGCCGCCCCACCAGGCTGGATTGGTCACCGCACTGCGGTCGCGGGTCAGGAAACTGCCCAGCTCCGGGTCCCACATCGTGTTGTCGACCACGCCGTGGCGGTCCGGACGCAGGCCGGTCACCAGGGTGTAGTGGTTGGGGAAGGTCAAGGTCGGATAGGAGGGGATCATCCAGCGCGCGCGCACGCCGGCGGCGGCCAGGGCGTGCAGGTTGGGCATCAGATCGGGAGTCACCGCGTCCGGGTGCAGGCCGTCGATGGAGATGAGCAGGATCGGATCGGGCAGGCCCGTTTGCGCTATGGGCGCCGGCGTCGAGGCGCAGGCGCCCAGGACCAGCAGCAGTGCGAGGATGGACAGGCGCCGGGCGCAGTGCAGGAACGTCATGGGCATCGCGCGAGAATGCCACAGCCGCGGTAGGCTTGGCGCTCACGGGCCGGGTGCAGGGCGGGGTATCCGCCTGTCCCAAGCGAATGCCGGCCTGCGTGGTGGGAAAGGCAGCGCTGCAGGCCCGAGGCCGCGGCCTGTCGCGGCAGCAGTGTCCATACGAATGGAGATCACGACCGATGCGCATGATGGCCCGACTCTCGCTCCTGCTTCTGGCCTCGCCTGCGACCGTCCTCGCGGCCGATGCCACCCTTGGCAATGGCAGCGCCGCCAGCTGCACGTCCGATGCACTCGACAGCGCGCTGGATACGGTGCTGTCGACCGGCGGCCGGCTGGACTTCAACTGTGGAGCCTTGCCGGTCACGATCCCGCTGCTCATGGGCAAGGACGTCCAGGCCGACAGCGAGATCGATGGCGGTGGCCTGGTCACGATCAACGCCGCGTCCTCGACCGCGTTCTTCCAGGTCTTTTCCGGCCGTCGCCTTGTGCTGCGCGACCTGCAGCTCCTGAACGGCGTGTTCCAAGGCCAGCATCCGCTGGAGAACTTCGGCGAGACCGAGTTGATCGACGTGCGCCTGGCCGGCAGCGGTGGCAACGGCGCGGCCATCGGCACCTTCGGCACCTGGCTG
>JANJTY010000353.1 GCA_024710865.1 Lysobacteraceae bacterium
CATCGTGCTGCTCGGCGCCGGCCGGGTGCTGGCGGAAGGGAGTCCCGATGCGATCCGCGCGCGCGTCGCCGGCAAGCGTCTGCGCTGCCGCAGCGCCCTGCCGCTGGCGCAGCTGCGTGCCTTCCCGGAGGTGGATTCGGCCGAAGCGGTGGGCGAACGCGTCGAGCTGCGCACGCGCGCGGCCGAAGCCCTGCTGCGTCGCCTGCTCGCCGCCGATCCCAACCTGTCCGACCTGGAACTCGCGCCGCTCGGGCTTGAGGACGCTTTCCTCGCCATCACCGCGGACGACCGCCTGCAGGAGGCCGCATGAGCGCGCGCGTCATCGATCCCGCCATCGCACAGCCGGCCTTGCGTGCCCCCGGTCTGCTGCGCCTCTACGCGCTGGAGGCCTGGTACGAACTGCTCAAGTCGCTGCGCACGCCGATGTTCGCGATTCCCACCCTGGTCTTCCCGGCCGCGTTCTACCTGCTGTTCGCGCTCGTGCTGCCGGGCCAGTGGGCGGGCTACAGCAAGCCCGTCTACCTGCTCGCCACCTACGGCGTGTTCGGCGTGATGGGGCCGGCCCTGTTCGGCTTCGGGGTCGGCATGGCGATGGAGCGCCAGCAGGGCCTGCTCGAGCTCAAGCGCGTCTCGCCGATGCCGCCCGGGGCCTACTTCTTCGCCAAGATCGCGATGAGTCTGGGCTTCGCCCTTGCCATCGTGCTGCTGCTCACCGCGCTCGCGGTGGGCCTGGGCGGGGTGCGCATCGGCGCGCTGGAGTGGCTGCGCCTCACCGCCGCGCTGCTGCTCGGCACGCTGCCGTTCAGCGCGCTCGGCCTGTGGGTCGGCAGCCTGGTGCGCGGGCAGGGCGCGGTCGCGGTGGTCAACCTGATCCACCTGCCGATGTCGGTGCTCTCGGGTCTCTGGATTCCGCTCTTCATCTTCCCCGAACTGCTGCAGAAGCTCGCGGTGCTGTGGCCGAGCTGGCACCTGGCCCAGCTCGCGCTGGCCGCGGTGGGGCAGGTGGAGGACGTGCCGGTGCTGACCCACGTGGCCGTCCTGCTGCTCATGACCACCCTGCTGCTGTCCCTCGCCGCGCTGCGCCTGCGCCGGAGCTGAACCCATGAACCGACTGCATCTGTCCGCCTTCGCCAGTGCCCTGGGTCTGATCCTGCTGCTGGGCCTGGCTGCGCCGAGCCCGCCGCCGCGCGCGCGACCGGCCGAGGCGCCCGATTTCCTTGTCCGCAACGTGCGTCTGTTCGACGGCGAGCGGGTCTGGCCGCGCGCCGCGGTGCGCGTGCGCGGCGGGCTGATCGAGGCGGTGGCGGAAGACCTGGCGCCGCGCGGCGGCGAGCGCGTGGTGGACGGCGCCGGCAAGACCCTGCTGCCGGGCCTGATCGACGCCCACACGCACAGCTATGGCGAGGCCCGGCGCGAGGCCCTGCGCTTCGGCGTCACCACCCAGATCGACCTGTTCAGCGCGGCGTCGCAGCTGCCGGCGGCGCGAGCCGAGCGCGAATCGCTGGCGCGTACCGACCGCGCCGACCTGTGGTCGGCCGGCACCCTGGCCACGGCGGCGGGCGGGCACGGCACCCAGTTCGGACTGCCGATCCCGACCCTGGACTCGGCCGACGCCGCGCCGGACTGGGTCGCCGCGCGCAAGGCCGAAGGGTCCGACTTCATCAAGCTGGTGCGCGAGGATCTCTCCGCCTACGGCGTGCCGCGTCGCCTGCCCTCGCTCGATGCCGCCACGGCCAGGGCGGTGATCGCCGCGGCGCATGCCCAGGAACTTCGAGCGGTAGCGCACGCCTCGGCGCAGGAAGCCGCGCGCGAGTCGCTGCGCGATGGCGCCGACGGCCTGGTGCACGTGTTCCAGGACTCGGTCGCCGACGCGGCGCTGGTCGAACTGGCGCGCGACTCGGCTGCCTTCGTCATACCCACCCTGAGCGTGGTCGCCGGCTTCGCCGGCGAGGCTGTCCCGCTGGCCGAGGATGCCCGCATCGGCGACTGGCTGGGCGAGGCCCAGCGCGGCACGCTGGCTGCGGCACGTCCGTTCGGGCCCACTGCGGCACGCCTCCTCGCGAACGCACGCGAGAGCGTGCGTCGCCTGCACGAGGCCGGCGTGCCGATTCTCGCCGGCACCGATGCGCCCAATCCGGGCACCGCGCACGGCGCCTCGCTGCACGGCGAACTGGCCCTGCTGGTGGAAGCGGGCCTGAGCCCGCTGGACGCGCTGCGCGCGGCGACCGCGGCACCGGCCGATGCCTTCGGCATTCCAGCGCGAGGACGGGTGCGAGCCGGCTACCGTGCCGACCTGCTGCTGGTCGAGGGCGAACCGGACCGCGACATCGCTGCGACGCGCGCCATCGTGACGATCTGGAAGAACGGCCACGCGGTCGATCGCGCCGCTCCCGTGGAAACGGTCGAGGCGATCGAGCCAGGCCCGGTGAGCGACTTCGAGGCCGGGATGGAGGCGCGGTTCGGATCCTGGAGCGCGACCAGCGACCGCATGCTGGGCGGCGATTCCAGCGCGCTGCTGGAGCGGGTCGCAGGCGGCGCCGACGGCAGCGCCGGCGCGCTGCGCGTCAGCGGCGAGGTGCGCGCGCAGGCGGCGCAGCGCTGGGCCGGCGCGCTGTTCAGTCCCGCCACGCAGCCGATGCAGGCGGTCGACGCCAGCTCAGCGCGCGAACTGGTGTTCCGCCTGCGCGGCGACGGGCGCGAGCTGGCGGTGCTGCTGTTCCACGGTGCCGGCGGCCCCGCGCCGCCCGCGCTGCGCACGGTTTCCAGCACGCCGGAGTGGGTCGAGCACCGCCTGCCGCTGGCGGGCTTCAGCGCGGCCGACCTTTCCCGCCTGCGCGGCATCGGCTTCACCGCGGGCGATCCGGCCGGGGCCTTCTGGTTCGAGCTGGACGCGGTGGCGCTGCGCTGAGCCCGCGACTGTTCATCGCGCGCGCCAGCAGGGATCATGCAGGCGCGCCCCGCGCAAACCCGGCCATGAACCCATCCGCCCGCCAGACCCGCTTCCCGACCGAGGACGTGCTCGGCCATCCGGCCGCCGGCCTGGTCTATCTGGTGTTCATCTACCTGGCCCTGCTGTTCTGGCAGCACTGGTCGTGGTCGGTGCTGGTCGCCAGCCTCGTCGCCACCGCGCTGTTCCTGCCGTTGTATTTCGCGTTCTTCCGGCGCGAGCCGGCGCCGCGCTGGATCGTGCTGGCGGTGGTCGCGCTCGGCTACGCGCTGATGCTGTTCAACCCCGGCGGCAACACCCTGGTGATCTATGCCATGGGCATGGCCGCGGTGGCCTTCCCGCCGCGTGTGGCGATCGCTCTCGGCCTGCTGTTCGCGGCGCTCTCGGCCCTGCTCTACCAGTGGACCCTGCGCGGGACCGGCTTCGCGCTGCCCTACAGCCTGATGGTCGTGTTCATCGGCGGCGTGGTGCTGCTCGGCGCGCTCTACGCGCGCCAGCGCGCGGCGCGCAACGCCGAGCTGCGCCTGACCCAGGCCGAGGTGCAGCGTCTTGCGCGCCTGGCCGAGCGCGAGCGGATCGGACGCGACCTGCATGACCTGCTCGGTCACACCCTCTCGCTGGTGGTGCTGAAGAGCGAACTGGCCGGCAAGCTGGTCGAACGCGATGCGGCCGCCGCAAGGCAGCAGATCGGCGAAGTCGAGCAGGTCGCGCGCCAGGCCCTGGCGCAGGTGCGCGAGGCGGTCAGCGGCATCCGCGCCGGCGGGCTGGAGGCCGAGCTGGCGGCGGCACGCCTGGCCCTGCTCTCGGCCGACGTCCACTTCGACCAGCAGGTTGCGCCGCTGGTGCTGTCGCCGCAGGTCGAATCGGCGCTCGCGCTGGGTTTGCGCGAGGCGGTGACCAATACCATCCGCCACGCCGGGGCGAGGCGGGTCGATGTCGAACTGCGCGCCGCGGAAGGCATGGCCGAGCTGCGCATCGCCGACGACGGGCGTGGCGGCATCGAGCGGCCGGGAAACGGCCTGTCCGGCATGCGCGAGCGCATCGAGGCGCTCGGCGGCAGTCTCGCCATCGACAGCGCGCCCGGCGCCGGAACGCGGCTCGCCCTGCGCGTCCCGCTGCAGGAGACCACCGCGTGATCCGCCTCGTGCTGGCCGAGGACCAGGCCATGGTGCGCGGCGCGCTCGCGGCCCTGCTCGGGCTGGAGCACGACCTGCGCGTGGTGGCCGAAGCCGGCGACGGGGATTCGGCCTGGGCTGCGGTGCAGCAGCACCGGCCGGACCTGCTGGTGACCGACATCGAAATGCCCGGCAGCACGGGTCTCGACCTCGCCGCGCGCGTGCAGCAGGCCGGGCTTGCGACCCGCGTCGTCATCCTCACCACCTTCGCCCGCGCCGGCTACCTGCGCCGGGCGCTGGAGGCCGGCGTGCGCGGCTATCTGCTGAAGGACGCGCCGTCCGAGCGGCTCGCGGCCGCCCTGCGCAAGGTCCACGCCGGCGGCCGCGCCATCGACCCGCAGCTCGCACTCGCCGCCTGGGGCGAGGAAGACCCGCTGACTGAACGCGAACGCCAGGTCCTGCGCCTGGCCGGCGAAGGCGCCAGCTCGGCCGAGATCGGCGCCCGCCTGCACCTCTCGCAGGGCACCGTGCGCAACTACCTGTCGGAGGCCATCGGCAAGCTCGGCGCCACGAACCGCATCGAGGCCTGGCGGCTGGCGCGGCAGAAGGGGTGGCTGTGAGGAGCCGGGATTCGGGATTGGTGATTCGGGATTTGCAGGAGCAGGGTCATGCCTGTCCAACTAGGCGCCGCTCCGGATTGCCGTTAGCCTTCCCGCTTTTGCGAATCCCGAATCACCAATCCCGAATCCCGGCGTGAAGAAGTCCGACTTCCACTACGAGCTCCCGCCCGAGCTGATCGCACAGGCGCCGCTGCCCGAGCGCTCGGCCAGTCGGCTGCTGCACGTGCCGCCGGCGCCGGCGCCGTTTGCCGATCTCGGCATGCGCGATCTGCCGGGACTGCTGCGCGCGGGCGACCTGCTGGTGTTCAACGACACGCGGGTGATCCCGGCGCGCCTTTACGGCCGCAAGGCCGGCTCCGGGGGGCGCGTCGAGATCCTGATCGAGCGTCTGTCCGGCGAGGGCGAGGCGCGCGCGCAGATCGGCGCCAGCAAGTCGCCCAAGCCCGGCGCGCGCATCGAGCTCGATGCCGGCGGCGAGGCCGAGGTGCTGGGACGCGAGGACGAGTTCTACCGCCTGCGCTTCCATGTCGAAGGAGCGCTGGCGCCCTTCCTTGAACGGGCCGGGCAGCTGCCCTTGCCGCCCTACATCCGACGCGAGGCGGCAAGCGAAGACGCCGAGCGCTACCAGACCGTGTTCGCGCGCCAGCCCGGCGCGGTCGCGGCGCCGACCGCCGGCCTGCACTTCGACCCGGCCCTGCTCGAGGCCCTGCGCGCGCGCGGCGTCGAGTTCGGGCACATCACCCTGCACGTCGGTGCGGGCACCTTCCAGCCGGTGCGGGCGGAGTCCATCGCCGAACACCGAATGCACAGCGAGTGGCTCAACGTCGGCGCCGAACTGGTCGAGCAGGTGCGCCGCACCCGCGCCCGTGGCGGCCGAGTCATCGCGGTCGGCACCACCGTGGTGCGCGCGCTGGAATCGGCCCTGCGCGAGGGCGAACTGCAGCCCTTCGCCGGCGAGACGCGGATCTTCATCTTCCCCGGCTACCGGATCCGCAGCGTCGA
>JANJTY010000582.1 GCA_024710865.1 Lysobacteraceae bacterium
TGGATCATCGGCATGCTGATCTTCCTGGTGCTGATGGCCGAAGCCTTCCTCGGTTACGTCCTGCCCTGGGGCCAGATGAGCTACTGGGGCGCGCAGGTGATCACCTCGCTGTTTGGCGCCATTCCCTTCATCGGCGAGCCGCTGGTGGAGTGGATCCGGGGCGACTACCTGATCTCCGACGCCACCCTCAACCGCTTCTTCGCCCTGCACGTGGTGGCGCTGCCGATCGTGCTGCTGGGGCTGGTGTACCTGCACCTGATGGCGCTGCACGAGGTCGGTTCGAACAACCCCGAAGGCGTCGACATCAAGAAGGTGAAGGACGCCAGCGGCAAGCCGCTCGACGGCATCGCCTTCCACCCCTACTACACGATCAAGGACCTGTTCGGCGCCGGCATGTTCCTGCTGGTCATGGCCTTCATCCTGTTCTTCGAGCCCACCTTCGGCGGCCTGTTCCTTGAGCACGACAACTTCGTGCCGGCCAATCCGATGGTGACCCCGGAGCACATCAAGCCGGTGTGGTACTTCACGCCCTACTACGCGATGCTGCGCGCGGTGCCCGACAAGCTGCTCGGCGTGATCGTGATGGGCGCAGCGGTGATGATCCTGTTCCTGCTGCCCTGGCTCGACCGCTGCAAGGTGCGCTCGATCCGCTACCGCAGCGCGATCAGCAAGTGGATCCTGGCCGGCTTCGTGGTCGCCTTCGTGATCCTCGGCTACCTCGGCATGGTTCCGCCCACCGAGGGCAAGACCCTGCTGGCCCAGATCCTCACCGCCTACTACTTCGCCTTCTTCGCTCTGATGCCCTGGTGGTCGACCTTGGGTTCGACCAAGCCGGTGCCGGAGCGGGTGCCCGCGCATGACTGAGACCGCCATGAAGACCCTTCTTGCCCTCGTCCTGGCCGTGTTCGCGCCGCTCGCCCTGGCGGCGGGTGCTGGCCCCAAGCTCGAGGCCAGTCACACCAACATCGAAGACACGGCCTCGTTGCAGCGTGGCGCCCGGCTGTTCGTCAATTACTGCATGGGATGCCATTCGCTGGGTTACCTGCGCTATTCGCGCATGGCCGAGGACCTGGGCCTGTCCGAAGAGCAGGTCATGCAGAACCTGAACTTCACCGGCGCCAAGTTCGGCGAGCGCATGGTCTCGGCGATGGATCCGGCCGATGCCACCGCCTGGATCGGGGCCGCGGCCCCGGACCTGACCCTGACCGCGCGCGCCAAGCTCGGCGGCCCGGACTGGGTCTATACCTACCTCAAGTCCTTCTACGCCGACGAATCCCGCCCGTTGGGCTGGAACAATACCGTGCTTCCCGGCGCCTCGATGCCGAACCCGCTGTGGGAAATGCAGGGTATCCAGCGCGCTGTCTACGCCGGCGAGGGTGGCCAGATCGACCGTCTCGAGGTCGCGACGCCGGGCAGCCTCTCGCCCGAGCAGTTCGATCAGGTGGCGCGCGATATCACCGCCTTTCTCCAGTATGCGGCTGAACCCTCGCGCCTGCAGCGCGAGTCGGTCGGCGTCTGGGTTATCCTGTTCCTGGCCTTCTTTACTTTGATGGCATGGCTGCTGAAACAGGAATACTGGCGCGACGTCCATTGAGCCGGCGCGGCGCGCGCGACAGGAGCCGTCCTGCTGGGGGGCAGGACGGCGCCACAGACCCGGCCTTGATCGACGACCTGGGGGGTTCCATGGCGCTCAGTGCCCGTTCCCGCAACACGCTGACCCTGTTCTCCGCCCGCGACTGCGTGGTCTGCCATCGCGTACGGCTGGTGCTGGCGGCCAAGGGCGTGACCTACGATCTGGTCCCGGTCGATCCGTCCAATCCCCCGGAAGACCTGCTGGACCTCAACCCCTACCATTCCGTGCCGACCCTGGTCGATCGCGACCTGGTGCTTTACGCGGCATCGGTGGTCAGTGAGTTCCTCGACGAGCGCTACCCGCACCCGCCGCTGATGCCGGTCGATCCGATCGCGCGCGCGCGCCTGCGCCTGGCGATGCTGCGCCTGGAGCACGAATGGGTGCCGCACGTGCAGATGATCCAGTCCGGCGCCAAGGGCCATGCGGAAACCGCCCGCAAGCGCCTGCGCGAACTGCTGATCGGCTCGCTGCCTTTGTTCAAGGCGTCCAAGTTCTTCCTGAATACCGAGATGAGCCTGGCCGATTGCGCGGTGGCCCCGATCATCTGGCGGCTGGAGTCCCTCGGCATCGAGCTGCCCAAGGAGGCCAAGCCGATCGAGGATTACGGCATGCGCATCTTCCGCAATCCCGGCTTCACCCGCAGTCTCACGCCGGAAGAGCGCCTGTTGCGCGATATCCCGGCATGAGCGATTCCAGCCGGGCGATGAGCTCGAACCGCCCCTACCTGATCCGGGCGATGTACGAATGGATCAGCGACAACGGCATGACGCCCCATCTGCTGGTCGATGCCGGCAAGGAAGGGGTCGAGGTTCCGTCCGCCGCAGTGAAGGATGGCCGGGTGGTGCTCAATGTCGCGTCGCGCGCGGTGGCCCAGCTCGAACTCGGCAACCAGTGGATCCGATTCATGGCGCGCTTTTCCGGCGTCAGTCACAGCGTGCAGGTGCCGGTGCCCGCGGTCGAGGCCATCTACGCGCAGGAAACCGGCCAGGGCATGATGCTGCCGCCCGATGGCGAAGTTGCGCCGCCGCACCAGCCGGAGCCGCCCGAGGCCGCGCCTCCGCGGCGCGGCCCGCAGCTGCGGGTGGTCAAATAGGGCGCAGGATCAGCCGGCGGGAACCGCCGGCACCGCGGGTTGCGGCACGCTGATCCACACCAGGCGTGTGCCATGCAGGGCCAATGCGCCGCGATGGCGGTCGCTGCCGTCGCGTGAATAGTCGAAGCGGTACTCGCGCAGCAGCTGCAGCCAGCCGCTTTCGGCACGGCGCACGGAAACGCGGTGCAGGCTGACGGTCTGGTCGAGCAGTTGCACGCCCGAGCGGCGACAGGCGTCGTCGCCGACACGACGCGCCACTTCCGCCGCGCGCCGTGCGTCGGTCCACAGGAAAGCCGCGGCTCCGAACAGTAGCAACAGGATCAAGGCATCGAGCATGGTGCCAGTGTGTGGGCGACCGGTCTCGACCGCAAGGACGGACGACGCGCGCCGCACGGGGCGCGCGGGCGAAAGCGGCCACCGGGCAGTCGCACTGAATTATCATGCTGCCTGTATCGGCGGCCACGCCCGGCCGCCCGCCAGCGCACACCAGGGGTCCTCGATGAGCGACATGAAGCTGCTGTTTCCAAATGGCGAGCACGGACAGGTGCTGGTCGGCGATGGGGTGACCCGCGTCGGCTCGGATCCGCAGGGCCATGTCGTGCTCGACCAGCCCGGCATCGCCGCGCGGCACTGCGAGATCGCCACCGGCGAAGGTCAGGCGATCCTGCGCGTGGCCACGCCCGGCAGCGAGGTCACGGTGAATGGCGCCAAGATCGTTGCAACGGCCGCGGTACGCCCCGGAGACCTGCTCACCTTCGGCCGGATCCAGGCGCGCGTCGTGGCGGTCGAGACGGCGCTGGGCAGCGCTGCGGCGTCGCCGCGCGCCGCGGCCGTCTCGGATTCGGGCGCAACGCGTCTGCGCATGGCATTGCCCAAGTACGTTCTGCGTGGCGTATCGGGCGCCGCGTTCGGCAAGACGTTCCCGGTCGCGCAGCAGATGACGATCGGCCGCCAGCAGGATTGCGAGATCAGCATTCCAAGCGAGGAGATCTCGCGCCGCCACGCGTCGGTGAAGCCGACGCCGGATGGCCTGCTGGTGGAGGACCTGGGTTCGTCGAACGGCACTTACATCAACGGCAAGCGGGTCCAGTCCGGCGTGCTCCGGCCGGGCGAGGAACTCCGCCTCGACCAGATCCGCTTCATGCTGATCGCTCCCGGAATGGAAATCCCGAAGGCCGCCGCCGCGGCGCCTGCGCCCGTGCAGGCTTCGGGCAGCAAGGCTCCGATCCTGGTCGGCATCGTGCTGGTGGCCGCTGCGGCGGTGGCGGCCTATTTCCTGCTGGGCTGAGGGCCAGGCCGGGACCGCAGCGGATCGACCCACGGCCTCGACCTGGCGTGGCCGCGTTCAGTCGAGCAGGCGCATCGAGAGATCGATCGCCTGCACGTGCTTGGTGATCGCACCGACCGAGATGCAGTCGACGCCGGTCTCGGCAATCGCACGTACCCGTGCCAGGTCGACGCCGCCCGAGGCTTCCAGCGGGCAACGTCCGCGCGCCCTCGCCACGGCCTCACGCATCTGGCCAAGGTCGAACTCGTCGAGCAGGATGCGGTCCGGACGAGCCGCCAGCGCCTCCTCCAGTTCCGCCATGGTTTCCACTTCCACGATCAGCGGCAGGGCAGGGAACCGGCTGCGAGCGAGCCCGACCGCGGCGCTGATCGAGCCGCAGGCGAGGATGTGGTTCTCCTTGATCATCACCGCATCGTAAAGACCCATGCGGTGGTTGCGGCCGCCGCCGCAGCGCACCGCGTACTTCTGGGCCTGGCGCAGCCCCGGCAGGGTCTTGCGCGTATCCAGGATGGCTGCACCGGTTCCGGCCACGGCATCGACGAAGGCCCGCGTGCGGGTCGCCGTGGCCGACAGCGTCTGCAGGAAATTGAGCGCGCTGCGCTCCGCGCTGACCAGCGCGGCTGCGCTCGCCGCGATCTCGCACAGGATCTGGTCGCGTTCGATGCGGTCGCCATCCTGCGCGTGCCAGACGAACCGCGCGTCGGGATCGAGGGTACGAAAACACCCTTCCAGCCACGGCCCTCCGGCCAGAACGGCATCGTCCCGGCTGACGATGCGCGCATGCCGCAGGGCGGCGGGCAGCAGCGCTGCCGAGGCGTCGCCCACACCGATGTCCTCGTGCAGCGCGCGCCGCACGTCTGCGTCGACCAGGGCGGGCGAAAGGCCAGGCCCGTTCGTCAGCATTCCCGATGGACCGGTCACGAGCGGATGCCGCGGCGGCGCCGTGCCGGCCTAGCCGGCACGCACGTCCTGTACTGCGCCCGCGGCGAACTGGTCCATGATGGCCTCCAGCGCACGCTGCACGATCAGGCCGCCGTCGAGCATCTGCGCGACCCCGCGCTCGATCTCGGCGGCGAGCGCCTCCAGGTGCTTCTCCGCGACCTTGAGGCCTTGCCGGTTGACCAGCAGGCAGCGCGTGCTGATGGGGCTGATCCAGGCGAGCTTGGCGCGCTGCGGGCTGCCGTCTTCGCCCTTCAGCTCGAACCAGCGGCCGGCTCCTTCGGCCTGCAGCTGGGCCACGCTCTGGGCCAGCTCCGCGCTGGCCTCGCCGTCAGGCTGGTCCTCGAGCTCGTCCAGGGTTGCGTCGAACAACGCGGGAACCGGCGCGGGCTCAAGGTCCAGGCCGATCTCACACCGCGCACCAAGCCGCGCGGCGACGTAGCTGCGCAGCTGCGCGCAAAGCAACTCAACCTCGCTGTCGTGGTAGGCGACCGTGGCCAGACCCTGGCGCAGCGTGGATTCGAGCGCGCCTATGCGCAGGCGCAGGGACTCGTCCGCGTCGGGCCCACCCGAGCCGGCGCCAATCAGTGCGTCGACGAAGGACAGCGCCTCGCGGAAGGCCACCGAATCCTCGCCCTGGCGCAACCACGCCAGCACCAGGTAGTTGGCCCACGGTCGGGCCAGCAATTGCCCCAGCCAGCGCGACACGCTGCGATCCTGCACGCGCGCATGCAGCGCGCCCGCCACGCGACGTCGCGCGAGCAACAGGCGTTCGCGCCCCAGCGCGGCCTCTGTCGCCCGCTGCTCAGCGAGTTCGGCGCGCCGGCGCTGCGATTCGTTGAACGTATGGAGGTCGCGCAGCGCTTGCTCGAACACCGAGACATCGTTGTCGAAGCTGCGCCGCAGCCACTCGACGGTCTCGCGCACGCGGTTCAGAAGCCGCTGTCCGGGATCGGCATCGGCAGACCAGCCGGTGGCCGCCTGGGCGATCTCCTCGATCAGGCGTCGTGCCGGATGCTGGCCATCGGCGAGGATCTGCTGGTCGAGCAGGGCCGCGCGCAGCACGGGCACATGCAGCTGGTTGAGAAGGTCCTGCAGCGGCTGCGGCAGACGGCGGTCGGTCTGCAGCTGCTCGAACAACATTCCGACCAGGTCGACCACATTTTCGTCGACCGGGCGCAGGGCGGCGGATTCCTCGCCCACCAGGCGATGGCTCCGCTCCAGCAGCTGCGGCTTGACCGCGGCCGGGGCGAGCGCGGATTCGATCCGACGCTGCAGCTGCACCAGCGCCTCCTGCAGTGTCGCGGTGGGAATGCGCGGCCCGCCGTCGCCCTCGATGGCGCGGAGCGGGGCAGGCACGCCCGGGGCGCCCGCATCGCTGCTGGCAAGGCGCAGTGCAGCCACCGCGCGGCGCGAGCCGATGGACTCGATCAAGCGCGACAGGATGGCCGAATCATCGACCGGCGCGATGCCCTCCGCCGGCGCGCGCGCGTCCGACGGCGCCGAGGCGCGCGACAGCCCGGACGGCAAGGCCGGACTCGGGCTGGAGCGCACTTCGCGCAGGCGCGGACGCAGGGTGGGGAGGATGCCCGCCTCCGACAGCACGATGTTCAGGTCGGAGTAGATCGGGTCGAGTCCGCCCAGCACGTGGCGCTCGAACAGCTTGAACACCACCAGGCGCACGTGCATCGGGATGTCGAGGCGACGGGAGGCCAGGCGGAAGGCTTCGGCGAGGGCGGCCGGCGCCACCGGGTTTTCGGAATCGCCCAACCCGGGAATCTCGAGCGCGAAACCGATCCGCTGATTCAGCGCGTAGAGCGGCTGCGCCAGCTGGCTCTCGGCCTTGGCCACCATGGCCTGCAGGGCGAGGTCCTCCTCCAGGTCCTCCTCGGCCACCAGGCGCAGTTCGGCGTCGCCGAGCGCGGCCAGGTCCGACTCGAGCCCCACGGTGCGCAGGTCGTCGCGGAACGCAGCGGCGAGGCCGCGGTCCACCACGCCCAGCGTCGCGGCTTCGATCTCGGCGCGACGCTTGCGGCATTCGCGCATGCCGTCGAAGAAATCGCGTTGCCGACGCGGTTCGCGCGCGTGCTCGGCGAGCTCGAACAGGCTGTCGTCCAGGGTGTCGAACAATCCGCGGAGCAGGGGCGGGAAGCGCTGGCGAAAGAGCGCGCGCAGGGACTCCCCGAGCTTGGCCCGGGCAAGGGGCGACAGCGGGGAGTCGAGGCCCGGAGCGTTCATGGTGGTGCACCCCTGTATGCAGAACGGCGGCAGGATCCCATGGTAGGTCCTGCGGAATCCCCGAATCGTGCCGTGGCGCACGAAAAGGCGCGCGAGGGGCGACAGACGCTCATGCCGGGGCCGTCGCCTGGGGGACCGGAATCGCGGATTCGGGCAGTAGCGAGGGGATGCCGTCGATGACCGGATAGGCCACGCGCCCATCCGCCGTGACCAATGCCTCAACGGGTGCGGCGGCCGTCGCGCCCTCGACGTCGCGCAGCAGGCCGGCGGCCGAGGCTTCGCGGAGACGATCGAGCAGCTCGCGGCCCGCCAGTGCCAGCGGTTGCCGGCTGACCGGGCAGCACAGGATGTCGAGAAGACGGCGGTCGAGCGGCATGGGCGAAGCTCCCGGTAGGGTCGAGATGGTACAACGAAGCGGCGCTTGACCGCGGGGCGTTCGCCGCGGAGCGGCCGGGCGCGAAGATGTTTCCCCTACAATGTGGGGCCCCACGCCATCCAGTGCCTCCGATGCCGAACCCGCCCGCCCCCCTGATCGGCCTCGTCATGGGCTCGCGCTCCGACTGGGACACCCTGCAGGCGGCGGCCGAGATGCTGGAGCGGTTGGGAGTTCCGTTCGAGACGCGCGTTGTTTCCGCTCACCGCACGCCCGACCTGCTGTTCAGCTATGCCGAGTCGGCGCGCGCGCGCGGCCTCGCGGCGATCATCGCCGGCGCCGGCGGCGCAGCGCACCTGCCGGGCATGCTGGCGGCGAAAACCGCCGTGCCCGTGCTCGGCGTACCGGTGCAATCCAAGGCCCTGAATGGCCTGGACTCGCTGCTCTCCATCGTGCAGATGCCGGCCGGCGTGCCGGTCGCGACCTTTGCCATCGGCCGCGCCGGGGCCGCCAATGCTGCGCTCTTCGCCGCCGCTCTCCTGGCCCCGGCCCAGCCGGCCGTGGCCGCAGCGCTGGATGCCTTCCGGCGCGAACAGACCGAGACCGTGCTGGCCAATCCGGACCCGCGCCCGTGACCTGCGTCGGCATCCTCGGCGGTGGCCAGCTTGCGCGCATGCTGGCCCTGGCAGGCGCGCCGCTTGGGCTTCGGTTCCTGGTGCTCGACAGTGCTGCGGACGCCTGCGCCGCCCAGTTCGTTCCCCAGCTCACCGCCGATTACCGCGATGAGGCGGCGCTGGCCGAGTTCGCCGCGCGGGTCGACGTTGCGACCTTCGACTTCGAGAACGTCCCGGCGGAAAGCGCCCAGTGGCTGGCGGAGCGGGTGTCGGTGCACCCCGCGCCGCGCGCACTTGCCGTGGCCCAGGACCGGCTTGCCGAGAAGCGCCTGTTCAACGGACTCGGGATCGGCACGCCGGCGTTTGCCGCGATCGACGATCGTCGGGGCCTCGATGCCGCGCTCGCCGAGATCGGAGCGCCCGCCATCCTCAAGACCCGCCGGCTTGGCTATGACGGCAAGGGCCAGTTCCGCCTGCGGTCGGCCGCCGACGCCGACGCTGCCTGGGCCGCGCTGGGCGCGCAGGGCGAGGCGCACGGACTGATCCTGGAGGCGTTCGTGCCCTTCGAGCGCGAGATCTCGATCGTGGCCGTGCGTTCGCGCGCGGGGGAGTTCCGTACCTGGGCGCCGACCGAGAACTGGCACCGGGATGGCGTGCTGTCGGCCAGTCTCGCGCCGGCCACCGTGCCGCCGCCGCTCGCCGATGCCGCCGTCGAGTCCGCGCGGCGGGTGGCCGAGGCGCTCGACTACGTCGGCGTGTTCGCGCTCGAACTGTTCGTCGTCGGCGGACGCCTGTTGGCCAACGAGATGGCGCCGCGCGTGCACAACTCGGGGCACTGGACCATCGAGGGCGCGGTCACGTCGCAGTTCCAGAACCACCTGCGCGCGGTGCTGGGCCTGCCGCTGGGCGACACCACGGCGCTCGGCGTCTCCTGCATGCTGAACTGGATCGGCGAACTGCCAGCAGCCCAGCCGGTGCTTGCCGCGCCGCGCGCCTACTGGCACGACTACGGCAAGTCGCCGCGGGCGGGACGCAAGGTCGGTCATGCCACGCTGGTCGCCGACTCGGCCGCGGCGCTGGCGGATGCGCTGTCGCGACTGGGAACGGCCCTGGGACGCGAGGGCCAGGTGGCGCCGGTGCGGGCGGCACTCGCGGCGGACTGAGCCTCAGCCGGGCGGAAACACGACGACGTGCTCCAGGTCCGGTCGGACCCTTATCCGCTCGCCCGGCGCGTGCCGATGGTGGCTAGGGAACAGCGCGCAGACCTCGGCGTCGCCTGGCAGCTGCAGCCGATAGAGGGTTTCCGCGCCGCGGAAATCCGCCGCCAGAACCACGGCCAGCAGGTCGTCCTGGTCGCCCGGCAGCAGGTCGTCGGGGCGCAGCAGCACCTGCACCTCGGATCCCTCCGTTGCACCATCCGGAAGCTCGCCGCGCAGCAGGCCAAGGGCGGTGCGGACGCGGCCATCGGCGATGACCTCACCGGGCAGCAGCCGGCCTTCGCCCACGAAGCGGGCGACGAAGGCGTCGCTCGGGCGATGGTAGAGCTCGAAGGCCGGGGCCCACTGCAGCAGGCGGCCGTCGCGCATCACGCCGATCTGGTCCGCGAAGGCGAAGGCCTCTTCCTGATCGTGGGTGACCAGCAGGGCGGTGATCCCGAGATCGCGCAGCAGCGCGCGCAGCTGCAGGCGGATGGCGCGACGCAGGTCGGCGTCCAGGCTGGAAAAGGGTTCGTCGAGCAACAGCAGGCGCGGTCGCGGCGCAAGCGCGCGCGCGATCGCCACGCGTTGCTGCTGGCCGCCGGACAACTCGTGCGGGTAGCGCCCTGCCAAGGCTTCGAGGCCGAGTAGCCGCAGGGTTTCCAGGATGCGCGCCTGGCGCTGCGAGCGCCCCAGGCGCGCGAGACCGAAGCCGACGTTCTCGGCCACCGGCAGATGCGGGAACAATGCGAGGTCCTGGAACACCAGGCCCACGCCGCGCGCTTCCGGCGCGGTCGAGCGGCCGGCTTCCGCGACGGTGGCGCCGTCCAGGTCGATTCGGCCGCCATCGAGCGCCTGGAACCCGGCAATGGCGCGCAGCAGGGTGGTCTTGCCGCAGCCGCTCGGCCCGAGCAGGCAGCCGAGTGCGCCGTGCCCGAGCGCCAGCGCGAGCCCGCGGACGACCGGCTGGCCGCCCAGGCTGCAGCGCACGTCGTGGATCCCGAGCAGGGGCGCGTGCGCCCCCGCCCGGCCCGGTCCGGACGCGGAACTCACGCCATGCGGCTGGCGACGAAGTCCCAGTTCACCAGGTTCCAGAAGGCCTCGACGTACTTCGGACGGGCGTTGCGGTAGTCGATGTAGTAGGCGTGCTCCCACACGTCGCAGGTCAGCAGGGGCGTGTCGCTGCCGGTCAGCGGGGTGGCGGCATTGGGCGTGCTGACCAGGCCGAGCGAGCCGTCCGGGCGCTGCACCAGCCAGGCCCAGCCGGAACCGAAGGTGGTCAGCGCGGTCTGGGTGAACTGTTCCTTGAACCCCGCGAAGGAGCCAAAGGCCGCGTTGATCGCCTCGGCGAGCCTGCCGCTGGGCTCACCGCCGCCATTCGGCTTCAGGCAATTCCAGTAGAAGGTGTGGTTCCACACCTGGGCGGCATTGTTGAAGAGTCCACCGGAGGACTTCTTCACGATGGTTTCGAGGTCGGCAGCCTCGAACTCGGTGCCCTTGATCAGGTTGTTGAGGTTGGTGACGTAAGCCTGGTGGTGCTTGCCGTAGTGGAAATCGATGGTCTCGGCCGAGATATGCGGTTCCAGCGCAGTCTTGGCGTAGGGCAGGGCAGGCAGTTCGATGGCCATTGCACGGGCTCCTTGGCGACAGGGGAATACGGGGCGAGTGCCCCGGCTGGCTTACAATTCTACGCATCCGGCGTCATCGCCGCGTCGGTGGGGCGAGCCACGCCCTCCGGTCGCGCCCGACGCGCACCCCGCACCCAGGTCCAGGAGCCGCAAGCCATGAGCGTCATTGATCGCATACGCAGCGAGATCGAGAGCCACCCCGTCGTGCTGTTCATGAAGGGCACGCCGACCTTTCCCATGTGCGGCTTCTCCGGCCGCGTGGTGCAGCTGCTCAAGGCCAGCGGTCATCCGTTCCACAGCGTCAACGTGCTGGAGGACCCGGAGGTCCGCGCCAATCTGCCGCGCTACTCCAATTGGCCCACCTTCCCGCAGCTCTTCATCAACGGCGAGCTGATCGGCGGCTGCGACATCGCCACCGAGCTGCACGACAAGGGCGAGCTGCAGCGCATGCTCGCCGACGCGCAGCAGGCCGCCTGATGCCCTTGGCCACGGATCTGGGTCCGCCGCCGGATGCGCTGGCGGGGCGCGTGGTGCTCGTCACCGGCGCGCACGGCGGGCTTGGACAACCGGCGGCGCGAGCGATCGCCGCCGCTGGCGCCACGGTCGTGCTGTTGGGCCGGCGCGTGCCCAAGCTCAACCGGGTCTACGATGCCATCGCGGCCTCGGGCGCGCCGGAGCCGGCGATCTACCCGCTCGACCTGGAAGGCGCAACGCCGGCGGACTACGCCGAACTGGCGGACCGGATCGGCGCCGAACTGGGGCGCCTCGACGGCATCCTGCACGCGGCGGCGCATTTCGACGGGCTGCGCTCGGTCGAGGGCACCGAGCCGGAGGAATGGGTCCGCTGCCTGCACGTGAACCTGACCGCGCCGCTGCTGCTCACGCGCGCCTGCCTGCCGCTGTTGCGCCAGAGCGCAGACGCCGCGGTGGTGTTCGTGCAGGACGATCCGACCCGCATGCGGCGCGCCTACTGGGGCGGCTACGCGGTGGCCAAAGCCGGGCTGGACGGCGCCCTGGCGGTGCTGCACGAGGAAACACTCAACTCGTCGCTGCGTGTTGCCGCGCTTCGGCCTGGACCGATGCGTACCGCGTTGCGCGCGCGGGCCTGGTTCGGCGAAGACCCCGCCACCGTCACGCCGCCGGAGGCCTGGGCGCCTGCTTGCGTGTTCCTGCTGTCGCCTGCCGGTGCGGAGTGGCGCGGGCGGGTCATGCCGGTCGAGACGCCCGCGGCCTGAACCCGCGCGGGCCGAACAGCGCGCTGCCGATGCGGACCAGGGTCGCGCCTTCGGCGATGGCGAGCTCGAAGTCATCGCTCATCCCCATCGACAGTGTGTCGATCCCGCCGTGCTCCGATCCGAGCGCCTCGAAAAGTCGGCGCATGCAGCGGAACGCCGCGCGCCTGCGGTCGAAATCCGGGTCCGGCGCCGGAATCGCCATGAGGCCGCGCAGGCGCAGTGCTGGGTGCTGTGCGATCAGGCGCGCCAGCTCCGGCACGGCCTCGGGCGCGCAGCCGGACTTGGAGGCCTCGTCGTCGATGTTGACCTGGATCAGCACCTGCAGCGGTCCACGCTCGGGCGGACGTGCGCGGGCCAGCAGCGGCACCAGCTTGGCTCGATCCAGGGTCTGGATCCAATCGAAGTGTGCTGCGGCCAGGGCGGCCTTGTTCGACTGAAGGGGACCGATCAGGTGCCACTCCAGCCCGAGTTCGGCCAGGGCGGCCTGCTTCGCGAGGGCCTCCTGCACGTAGTTCTCGCCGAACGCCGTCTGACCCTGCGCGTGCAGTGCCGCCAGCGCTTCCGCCGGCTGGGTTTTGCCGACCGCAAGCAGGCGCGCGGGCGGACCCGCACGCAGCGCCGAAGCGCGCCGGATGCGCGCCAGGATGCCGTCCAGCGAAGGCTGCGTTGGAGGCTGTGGAGGCGACATCGCAATCCTCGTCATCGGCGCTATACTGCGGCGGAGTCCTTGCCGGGACACCCTGGCGAGTGTACCGGACAGCCTTTGGGGGAGCCGTAGATGGATATCGCGGAACTGCTGGCGTTTTCGGTCAAGAACAAGGCCTCGGACCTGCACCTGTCGGCGGGCCTTCCGCCCATGATCCGGGTCGATGGCGACGTGCGCCGCATCAACATTCCCGCACTTGAGCACAAGCAGGTGCACGCGCTGGTGTACGACATCATGTCGGACAAGCAGCGGCGCGACTACGAGGAATACCTCGAAGTCGACTTCTCGTTCGAGATCACCGGACTGGCGCGCTTCCGCGTCAACGCCTTCAACCAGAACCGCGGCGCCGGTGCGGTGTTCCGTACCATTCCGTCCGAGATCCTCACGCTCGAGGACCTGCAGGCGCCCAAGATCTTCAAGGAACTGATCGACCAGCCGCAGGGCCTGATCCTGGTCACCGGTCCGACCGGCTCGGGCAAGTCGACCACCCTGGCGGCGATGATCGACCACATCAACAAGAACGAGTATGGCCACGTGCTGTCGGTGGAAGACCCGATCGAGTTCGTGCATACCTCGCAGAAGTGCCTGATCAACCAGCGCGAGGTGCATCGCGACACCCACGGCTTCAACGAGGCATTGCGCAGCGCGCTGCGTGAGGATCCGGACTACATCCTGGTGGGCGAAATGCGCGACCTGGAAACCATCCGCCTGGCGCTGACCGCGGCCGAGACGGGCCACCTCGTGTTCGGCACCCTGCATACCAGCTCGGCGGCCAAGACCATCGACCGCATCATCGACGTGTTCCCCGCGGGCGAGAAGCCCATGGTGCGCTCGATGCTGTCGGAGTCGCTGCGCGCGGTGATCAGCCAGGCGCTGCTGAAGAAGGTCGGCGGCGGCCGTACCGCGGCGTGGGAGATCATGGTCGGCACCCCCGCCATCCGCAACCTGATCCGCGAGGACAAGGTCGCGCAGATGTATTCGGCCATCCAGACGGGCCAGGCGGCGGGCATGATGACCCTCGACCAGCACCTGCAGGACCTCGTCAAGCGCGGCCTGATCCTGCGCCCCCAGGCGCGCGAGTACGCCAAGGACAAGCGCCTGTTCGAGTGACCGCGTGCCACGGGGCCGCGTTCCATTGATTCATAGGCCGCGACGCCAGCCGGGCGCGCGGCGGGGGAGTACCGCATGAGCACCATCGATTTCACCTCGTTCCTCAAACTGATGGCCCACCAGAAGGCCTCGGACCTGTTCATCACCGCCGGCATGCCGCCGTCGATGAAGGTGCATGGCAAGATCTCGCCGATCACCCAGACCGCACTGACGCCGCAGCAGAGCCGCGACCTGGTGCTGAACGTGATGACCCCGCAGCAGCGCGAGGAATTCGAGAAGACCCACGAGTGCAACTTCGCCATCGGCGTCTCGGGCGTGGGCCGCTTCCGCGTGTCGTGCTTCTACCAGCGCAACCAGGTCG
>JANJTY010000365.1 GCA_024710865.1 Lysobacteraceae bacterium
GCACCGCGCGCGATATCGCGATCCTGTCGCGCGCCCTGATCCGCGACTTCCCGGAGGACTACGCCTACTACCGGCTGAAGGAATTCACCATCAACGGCATCCAGCAGCACAACCGCAACACCCTGCTGTGGCGCGATGAAACCGTGGATGGGGTCAAGACCGGGCACACCAGCGCCGCGGGCTGGTGCCTGGCGGCCTCGGCCGAGCGCCAGGGCATGCGCCTGGTCTCGGTGGTGATGGGCTCGACCAGCGAAAAGCAGCGCGCCGACGACAGCCAGGCCCTGCTGAACTGGGGCTTCCGCTTCTTCGAGAGCCACACGCCCTACGCCGCAGGCGCCACCCTGGCCGAGCCGGCGGTGTGGAAGTCGACCCGCGACACTGTCCCGGTCGGGCTGGCCGAGGACCTCACGGTGGTGGTCGCACGCGGACGTTACGATCGGCTCAAGGCCGAGCTGGAGCTGCCCAAGCGGCTGCTCGGGCCGCTGGCCAAGGGCCAGGAACTGGGCCGCGTTCGCATCAGCCTGGACGGCGAGGTGCTCGCCGAGCGGCCCCTGCTGGCGCTGGAGGAGGCGCCCGAGGCGGGCTTCTTCGGCCGCCAGTACGACGCCCTGCGCCTGTGGTGGGAGGGTGATTGATGCCCGGCCGCCGCCTCTTCCTGGCCTCGCAGTCGCCGCGCCGGCTGCAGCTGCTGCAGCAGCTGGGATTCGACCCGGCCCGGATCGATGTGCAGGTGCCCGAGCAACGCCAGCCCGGCGAGCCGGCGCTCGACTACGTCAGCCGGGTGGCGCGCGAGAAGGCCGGCGCCGGCCTGCTTGCCCTGGGTTCGCGGCCGGACGCCGTGGTGCTGGGCGCCGACACCGAAGTGGTGCTGGACGAGGACGTGTTCGGCAAGCCCGCCGACGCGGCCGAGGCCGCGGCCATGCTGCGTCGCCTCGCCGGCCGCAGCCACCAGGCCATTTCGGTGGTGTGGGCGGTCGATGCGGCGCGCGAGCTACACGCCACCAGCGTCACCGAGGTTCGCTTCGGCGAACTCGACGATGCCATGATCGCCGCCTACCTCGCCTGCGGCGAGTGGCAGGGCAAGGCCGGCGCCTACGCCATCCAGGGTCGCGCCGGAGCCTTGGTGGCGCGCATCGAGGGCAGCTTCACCGGCGTCATGGGCCTGCCCCTGCACGAGACCGCCGGCCTGCTGCGCGCATTCGGCCTGGGCTGAGCCTCGCCGCGTCGCCGCCGCAGGCATAGGCAGCCGTCGCGGCTTGCCCGACACTAGCCCCACGGCCGGTCGTGCCGGTTTGGCCGCCGTCACCGCTCGCGCTCAACCCGACCTCCCATTTCCCATTCCCGCCCCATGAGCGAAGAGATCCTGATCAACGTGACCCCGCGCGAGACCCGCGTCGCGGTGATCGAGAACGGCATGCTGCAGGAGGTGCAGATCGAGCGTACCTCGCGCCGCGGCTATGTCGGCAACATCTACAAGGGCAAGGTGCTGCGGGTGATGCCGGGAATGCAGGCGGCCTTCGTCGACATCGGCCTCGATCGCGCCGCCTTCCTGCACGCCTCCGACATCCAGCGCGGCCTGCCCGCAGTGGCGGAAGGCGAGGCGACGCCGGCGTCGGCCAGCGTGCCGCCCATCCTGGACCTGGTGCGCGAAGGCCAGGAGGTGGTGGTGCAGGTGGTCAAGGACCCTATCGGCAGCAAGGGCGCGCGCCTCACCACCCAACTCAGCATTCCCTCGCGCTACCTCGTGCTGCTGCCCGGTTCGCGCGTGCAGGGTGTGTCGGCGCGCATCGAGGACGAGGCCGAGCGCGCGCGACTCAAGGGCCTGCTGTCCGGCTTGGTGGGCGAGGCCGGCGAAGGCTACATCGTGCGCACCAATGCCGAGGGCCAGAGCGGCGAGGCCCTGGCCGAGGACGTGCACTACCTGCGTCGCGCCTTGGAGCTGGTGCAGTCCGCGATCGCGGGCGCGCGGGTCGGCGCCTGCGTCTACGAGGACCTGAGCCTGCCGCTGCGCGCGGTGCGCGACCGCATGCACGACGAGGTCGAGAAGGTGCGGGTGGATTCACGCGAGACCTTCGAGCGCACCCGCGCTTTTGCGCAGCAGTTCATGCCCGAGTTGGTCGAGCGGCTGGAGCATTACCCGGGCGAGCGCCCGATCTTCGACCTGTACGGGGTCGAGGACGAAATCCAGCGCGCGCTGCAGAAGGAGGTGCCGCTGAAGTCGGGCGGCTACCTGATCATCGACCAGACCGAGGCCATGACCACGATCGACGTCAACACCGGCTCCTTCCTCGGCCAGCGCAACCTGGAGGAGACGGTGTACCGCACCAACCTGGAGGCGGCGCAGGCGGCGGCACGCCAGCTGCGCGTGCGCAACCTCGGCGGCATCATCATCATCGACTTCATCGACATGACCGATGCCGAGCACCGCCGTCAGGTGCTGCGCATGCTGGAGAAGTCGCTCGCGCGCGACCACGCCAAGAGCACGGTGTACGACTTCTCGCCGCTCGGCCTGGTCGAGATGACCCGCAAGCGCACCACCGAGAGCCTGGAGCGCCAGCTGTGCGAGCCGTGTCCGGCCTGCGCCGGGCGCGGCAGCATCAAGACCACCGAGACCGTCACCTACGAGATCTTCCGCGAGATCACCCGTGCGGTGCGTCAGTTCGACGCCGAGAAGCTGCTGGTGCTGGCCTCGCCCAAGGTGGTGGGCAAGATTCTCGACGAGGAATCCGCCGCGGTGGCCGAGCTGGAGGAGTTCATCGGCAAATCGATCCGCTTTCAGCCGGACGAGCAGTATGCGCAGGAGCAGTACGACGTTGTCCTGCTCTGAGGCCGCCGCCGCATGATGCCCTGGCGTCGCCGCCTGCGCCGGCTGCGGCGTTTCGTCGCCTACGGTGGGGCCGTGGTCCTGATCCTGTGGGCGGTGCTGGTGGCGCTCGCCAATGAACTGCTGCCCTGGGTTACGCGGCACCCCGAACACGTTGCCGCGTGGCTGTCGGAACGCGCCGGCCGCCCGATCCACTTCCAGACCTCGAGCGCCTATTGGACCCGCAGCGGACCGGTGTTCGTGCTGCGCGAGCTCAGCGTCGGCGAAGGCGAGGACAGCCTGCGCGTCGGCGATGCCGAACTGCTGCTGCGCGTCTATTCCGGCCTGATGCCCGGCAATCCCATGACCGAGCTTCGCCTGGCCGGCACGCATATCGAGCTGGTGCGGGACGAACAGCGGCGCTGGCGCGCCACCGGCGTCGGCGCCGGTGGCGGCAGCGGGCTGGCGCAGCTGGAAGCGCTCGGCGAGCTGAGCCTGAGCGATGCCAGCCTGAGCGTGATCGATGCCGCCCAGGATCGACGCCTGGACCTCGTCGGCATCGCGGTTCGCCTGCGCAGCAGCGGCGGTCGGCTGCGCGCCGCCGCGGTCGTGCCGCTGGGAACCGGCCAGCCGCTGCGCATCGCGGGCGAGTTCGATCCCGACAGCGGCGATGGACGCCTGCACGCCGGCGTGCGCGGGCTCAGTCTTGCTGCCGACGATGCGGGGCTCGGCCTTGGCGGGTTGGCGCTTAACGTCGCGGGTGGTGCCTTCGATGCCTGGCTCGACGTGCGGGGCGGCGAGCTGGACTCGCTTCGGGTCGAGGCCAATCTGTCGCCGCTCGCCTTGCGCGGCGAGCAGCCGCTGCAGCTGGACGGACTGGCGATCGAACCACGCGCCGCGGTCGATGGGCTGGGCATCTCCGCGGCCTGGACGGCCGGCCCGGATGGGCATTGGTCGCTGCAGGTGCCGCGCCTGCGCCTGCAGGACAACGAGCGCGAGGAAGCCTACGACGGCTTGCGCCTCGATGCGGACGGGCAGGGGATCCGCCTCTCGGCCGAGCGCCTCCCCCTTGGGTTCCTCGCCGCGCTTGCCAGTCTCTCGGACCGGCTTCCTCCGGCGCTGCGCGGCCGGCTCTATGCCGCTTCGCCGCGCGGAGCGCTGGAGCACGTGGCGCTGGCGCGCGCCGTGGACGGCACGCTGCGCGGTCACGCCCGCCTCGCCGGCGTCGCATTCCGCGGCGAGCGACGCTATCCCGGCCTGGAGGGCGTGTCCGGCCAGCTGCGCGGTGACGCTTCGGGCTGGGTGCTGGACTTCGATGCCGGCCGCGACGTCGGCGTCGATTGGCCCGGCGGTTTGCGCCAGCGCGAGGTTTGGCGCTTGGGCGGCAGCCTGGTCGCCTATCCGGGCGCGGATGGCTGGCACCTCGCTGCGCCACTGCGGATCGAAGGCGACGCCCTCAGCATCGATCTTGCGGGCGGTGTGTTCCTGCCCCGCGACGGCAGCGCGCAGCTCGATCTCGCCGCACGCGTCGGCGCCCTGCCCATCGTCGAGGCCAAACGCTACTGGCTGGTCAACTGGATGCCGCCACGAACCGTGGCCTGGCTCGATCGTGCCCTGCTGGACGGCGCGCTGCTCGGCGGCCGCGCGGCCGTGGTCGGTGACGTGGGGGACTGGCCCTTCGCGCAGGAGCAGGGCCGCTTCCAGGCGCTGGCGCAGGTGGCGGACGTCGATCTCGACTACCACGCCGACTGGCCGCCTGCCGAGGCCATCGATGCCGAGGTGCTGTTCCAGAACCGCTCGATCCAGTCCGAGCGGCTGGAGGGCACCGTCCTCGGTCTGCGCGCCCGCGTGCGCTCCGGCGGCATCGCCGATTTCCGCAACGCCGGGCTGCGGCTCGACGTGACCGGCGCGGGCAGCGGACCGGACCTGCTCGCCTTCCTGCGCGCCTCGCCGCTGCAGCGGCGCTTCGCCGCGCACATGGCCGGGCTCAGCGTCGGGGGCGAAGGCGAAGTCGGGGTGCGTTTCTATGCGCCGTTGAAGCCGGAAGCCGGCGAGCCGGAACTGGAGGGCGAGGTCGACCTGCGTGCGGCCGACCTGCGCGAGGCGCGCTGGCGCCTGGCCTTCGACCAGGCCAGCGGCCGCATCCGTTTCAACCGCGGTGGTTTCGCCGCGGACTCGCTCAGCGTGCGGGTGGATGGGCACGTGGCCCAGCTCGATCTCGCGATGGGCGACTACACCGCCGATCCGGCCCTGGTGGTCACCGCCGCGCTGCGCGGCAATCTTCCCGTGCAGTCGCTGATGCAGCGGGTCGAGGGACTGGACTGGCTGCGGCCTCGACTGGAGGGTGCGGCCGATTGGCAGATCGAACTGGGCGTGCCGGCCGAGGCCGACTCGCCGTTGGCGCTGCACGTGCGTTCGGAACTGGTCGGCGTCGGCCTGGACCTGCCGCCGCCGATGCACAAGCCGCCGGAGGAAGCCCTCGGCCTGGCCCTCGACCTGCAGTTTCCACTCGACCGTGGCCGCCTGTCCCTGCGCCTCGGTGAGCGCATGCACCTGCTGGGACGCTGGCCGGCACAGGCCCCGTTCCAGGGCGATCTCCTGCTCGGTCCGGGCGATGCGCAGGCGTCGAACCAGGTTGGCCTGCGCATCCACGGCACGGCACCGCAGCTCGATGCCATGCCCTGGATCGCGCTCGGTCTCGGCGGCGAGGGCGGAGGCGGATTCCAGCTCGACGCGCTCGATGTCGAGGTGGCCGACCTGCTGCTGCTCGGTCGCCGCTTCACCGCGACGCGCATCGGCCTCGATCGCGCCGATCCGCAGGCCTGGCGCGTGCGCTTCGCGGGCGAGGCGCTGCAGGGCGAGCTCGGCGTTCCCGCCGCGCTGGGGCCTGAACATCCGCTGCGCGGCCGCTTCGCGCGCCTGCACTGGCCCGGCGTCGAGCCCGGCAGCGAGGCTGCACTCGACTTCGTCGTGCCCTCCAGCCTGCCGCCGATCGACCTGCAGGTGGAGGACCTCCGTTACGGCGATGCGCGCCTGGGCTCGGCCACGCTGGAGACCTATCCGACCCTGGAGGGCATGCACATCGAGCGTTTCGAGACCCGCTCGCCCGATCTCGCCATCGACGCACGCGGCGACTGGAACCGGATCGAAGGGCGCGAGCGCAGCAGCTTCGGCATCGGCTTCAAGGGCGAGGATCTCGGTCGCCTGCTGGCGGCGCTGGGTTATGACGTGCGGGTCGATCGCGGCCGCACCGAAGCTTCGATCGAGGCGACCTGGCCGGGTGCGCCCGGCGCCTTCGAGCTCGAACGGCTCGATGGCACCCTGCGCCTCAAGGTCGAGGATGGCCGCTTCCTCGACGTCGAGCCCGGCGCGGGACGCATCCTCGGACTGTTCAGCGTGAACGAGATCGCGCGTCGGCTTTCGCTCGACTTCCGCGACTTTTTCGAGACCGGACTGACCTTCCGCAGCGTCGAGGGCAGCTTCGTGCTGGACGGCGGCAACGCCTTCACCGAGGACCTCGACATCGACAGTCCGTCTGCCACCATCCGCATCCGAGGCCGCACCGGCCTGGCCGCGCGCGACTACGACCAGACCGTCGAAGTGCTGCCGCGCACCGGCGGCGTGCTGCCCATGGTCGGCGCCCTGGCCGGTGGTCCGGCCGGCGCTGCGCTGGGCGCCGTCGCGCAGTCCGTGCTGCAGATGCCGCTGGGGCAGATGACGCGTACCCTGTACCGCCTCTCGGGCTCCTGGACCGAACCAAGCACGGACGTACTCGAACGCGGGCCGGCGCGTCGCGGGGCGCGCGATGCCCGGGCGGCCGCGGAATCCGATGTCGACTCGGCCGAACCGGACCATCCGCCGGAACCCGAATCCCGGCCCGAGCGCTGGCCCAGATCCTCGCCTTGATCGCGCAGCGATCGGCCGCACCTAACTCCGACCTGCGCCACCGGCGCCCAGGAAACCACCGATGAGCACCGATTCCCGTTTCCTCCAGGCCCAGTCCCGCCTGCTGGCGCCTGGCGCCCTCGCCGATCACGACCTCGACCGTGTGTTCGCCCGCCTGATGGGTCCGGGCATCGATTTCGCCGACCTGTATTTCCAGCACTCGCGCATGGAGAGCTGGGTGATGGAGGACGGCATCGTCAAGGATGGCAGCCACTCGATCGAGCAGGGCGTGGGCGTGCGCGCGATCAGCGGCGAGAAGACCGGCTTCGCCTACTCCGACGAGATCCGCCTGCCGGCCCTGCTCGAGGCCGCCGGCGCGGCCCGCGCCATCGCGCGCAGCGGGCAGGACGTGGGGCCGCAGGCGCTCGCGCATGCGCCGCGCGGTTCGCTGTATCCGGCGATCGACCCGGTCGAGAGCCTGCCGACCGAGGACAAGCTCGCCCTGCTGCGCGAGGTCGACGCCTGGTTGCGCGCCGCCGATGCGCGCGTGAGCCAGGTTATCGTCAGCCTTGCCGGCGGCATGGACACGGTGCTGGTCGCGCGCTCCGACGGCCTGCTCGCCGCCGACGTGCGCCCGCTGGTGCGCATGGGCGTGCAGGTGATCCTGGAGGCGAACGGCAAGCGCGAGAGCGGAAGCGGCGGCGGCGGAGGGCGCTTCGGCTACGCCGAGCTGCGCGACGGCCGCGCCCTCGACTTCGCGCGCGAGGCCCTGCACCAGGCCCAGGTCAAGCTGGAGGCGGGCGAGGCCCCGGCCGGCAGCATGACCGTCGTGCTCGGTCCCGGCTGGCCCGGCGTGCTGCTGCACGAGGCCGTCGGCCATGGCCTGGAGGGCGACTTCAACCGCAAGGGCAGCTCCGTCTTCGCCGGCCGCATCGGCCAGCGCGTCGCCGCGCCAGGCGTCACCGTGTTCGACGACGGCACCCTGCAGGGACGGCGCGGATCGCTCTCGGTCGACGACGAAGGCACACCGACCCATTGCACCACCCTGATCGAGGACGGCATCCTGGTCGGCTACCTGCAGGACACCCTCAATGCGCGCCTGATGCGCATGGCCCCGACCGGCAACGGCCGACGCGAGAGCTTCGCCCACCTGCCCATGCCGCGCATGACCAACACCTACATGCGCGCCGGCGGCCACGACCCGCAGGAGATCATCGCCAGCGTCCCGCGCGGGCTGTACGCGGCGAACTTCGGCGGCGGCCAGGTCGACATCACGTCCGGCAAGTTCGTGTTCTCCGCCAGCGAGGCCTACCTGATCGAGAACGGCAGGATCACCCGCCCGGTCAAGGGCGCGACCCTGATCGGCAACGGCCCCGAGGTCATGCAGCGCATCAGCCTGATCGGCAACGACCTGGCGCTGGATCGCGGCGTCGGCGTCTGCGGCAAGGAAGGCCAGAGCGTGCCCGTCGGCGTCGGGCAGCCGACCCTGAAGATCGATGCCTTGACGGTGGGCGGAACGAAAGGGTGATGGCGCCCAGTTCGCGGGCTGCATTGCGATCGGTCGTCGCAGGCAGACGTCCGCTTGCCAGTCGATCCTGTGGCAGCCTCGTGGGATGGGGTGAGCGGAGCGAACCGCAACTTGGGCGGTGTGCCGCGGGCGCGCGGGGTGGCTTTTTGAAGCTTGGAAGCAAAGCTTTCACTGCCCTTCGGGCAGCGAGTTACTTCTCTTTGCTTGCCCAAAGAGAAGTAACCAAGAGAAAGGGCACCCCCGTCCCGCGCCGCGCAGGCGAAGCCTGCGCGATGCCCTGCGCTGCTCGCCATGCCCGGGCCGGCGCGACCGAGCGAAGCGAAGGCGAAGCCGCGCAGCGGTCGAGCTCGCACATCCCTGTGCTCGAACATGCGCGCCTTGCTCCCGGTCCTGTCTGCGCTGCTCGGCGCGGGCCGAACGGGGGTTTGAGAGCGAAGAGCAGGACCAACAGCGACAGCGACAGCGACAGCAGGAGCCAGAGCAACAGCGCTGGAGTCATGCCGGCTGTTGCTTCTGCGGCCAGGAAGGCCGCCCACCGGGGCCCCTGCGAGGCGGCGCGGTGGGCGTGGAATCGCCCGCAGGGGCGCGCGCCGGATGCGCGCGAGGCCGCTGCCGGCACACGGATGTGCCGTCAGCGGACCCCACGACCACCGCGCGCACCCGCAGGGCAGGATGCCCGGAGGGCGCCTCGCCGGGGTGTCCTTTCACTTGGCTACTTCTCTTTGGACAAGCAAAGA
>JANJTY010000638.1 GCA_024710865.1 Lysobacteraceae bacterium
CGCGCGCCGTCTCGCCATCGACGCCCTGCGTAGCCAGCCAGGCCAGCGCATCCGCGCGGCCCGGCATGCGCAGCTCGACACGCTGGCAGCGGCTGCGGATGGTCGCGGGCAGGGCGAAGGCTTGGTCGGCCATCAGCAGCAGCAGGCAGCCCGGATGCGGCTCTTCGAGGGTCTTCAGCAAGGCGTTGGCGGCGCTGGTGTTCATCCGCTCGGCTGGATCCAGCACGACCACCTGGGCGCCGCCGAACTGCGGGGTGAGCGCGAGCCGCGCCGACACCGCGCGGACCTGCTCGATCACGATCTCGCTGCGCAGCTTGCCGGTCTTCTCGTTCTCCTCAAGACCCACGCGGCTGAAGTCGGGATGCGTCCCGGCCTGGCGCAGGGTGCAGCCGCGGCAGCTGCCGCAGGCCGTTCCGTCCGCTCCTGGCCGCTCGCAGAGCAAGGCCGCCACCAGTTCCCCGGCGAGCGCGCGCTTGCCCAGCCCGGCCGGGCCGCAGACCAGCAGCGCATGCGGCAGCCGGCCGGCGGCGCGCGCGGCGAGCAGGCGTTCGAGCGCCTGCGCGGCCCAGGGCGGCAAGGTGGCGCTCATCGGCCGCACTCGCGCAGGAAGCGCACGAGCTCCGCGCGCAGCGCGGCCTGCACCTCCGCTTCCGGACGCGAGGCATCGACCAGGCGCACGCGTTCCGGTTCGGCCTCCGCACGGCGGCGGTAGGCGCTGCGCACGCGCTGGAAGAACTCGACCGCCTCGGATTCGATGCGGTCCGGCTCGCCGCGCCCGCGCATGCGCGCCAGGCCCTGCTCGACGTCGACGTCGAGCAGCAGGGTGAGATCGGGCTTGAGGCCGACCGCCCAGCGCTCCAGCTCGGCGATGCAGCCCGTATCCACGCCGCGGCCACCGCCCTGGTAGGCGAAGCTGGCGTCGGTGAAGCGGTCGCTCAGCACCCACTGTCCGCGCGCCAGCGCCGGGCGCACGACCTCGCGCACCAGCTGCGCGCGCGAGGCGAACATCAGCAGCAGCTCGGTTTCGGCCGCCATGCCCGCCTGCCGCGCGTCCAGCAGCAGGGCGCGAATGGCTTCGCCCAACGCGGTGCCGCCGGGTTCGCGGGTGCAGACCGGATCGATGCCGGCCTCCGCCAGGACGGCGCGGATCGTCGCCATCGCGGTCGACTTGCCGGCGCCCTCGCCGCCTTCGAGCGTGATCAGCCGCCCGCTCACGGCCTGACCTCCACGTTGCGGCCGCGGATGTAGCGGTCGACCGCGCGGTTGTGCTCGCGCAGGCTGCGCGAGAAGTGGTGGCTGCCGTCGCCCTTGCTGACGAAGTACAGGGTTTCGCCGGGCTTGGGGTTCACCGCTGCCTCGAGCGCGGCGCGCCCGGGCATCGCAATCGGCGTGGGCGTGAGGCCGTCGCGGGTATAGGTGTTGTAGGGCGTGTCGGTGCGCAGGTCGACCGTGCGGATGCGGCCGGTGTAGGCATCGCCCAGGCCGTAGATGATGGTGGGATCGGTCTGCAGGCGCATGCCGAGTCGCAGGCGGCGCACGAACACGCCAGCGATCTCGTCGCGCTCGTGCGGCACGCCGGTCTCCTTCTCGATCAGCGAGGCCAGGATCAGGGCCTGGTAGGGCGTGTCGATGGGCAGGCCCTCCTGGCGCGCGGCCCAGACTTCCTCCAGCGCGCGGCGCATGGCCTCGCGCGCGCGGCGCAGCAGGGCGATGTCCTCGACGCCGCGGGTATAGAGGTAGGTTTCCGGCAGGAACAGGCCTTCGGGGTGCTGGCCCGGCTCGCCCAGACGCGCCATGACTTCGCCATCGCCCAGGCCCGCGAGCGTCTGGGCCAGGGCGGTTTCCTTCGCCAGCGCCTCGCGCAGCTGCCTGAAGGTCCAGCCCTCGACCAGGGTGAAGCGGTGCTGCACCACCAGCCCCTGCTCCAGCTTGTAGAGCAGTCGGCGCGGGGTGATGCCGTGGGTGATGTTGTACTCGCCGACCTTGAGCCGGCTGGTGACCTCCATGTCGAAGGCCAGTGCCTCCCAGTAGAGATCATGCCCCTGGCGGATGCCGAGCCGGCGCAGCTCGCGCAGCACGCGGCGGAAGCTGTCGCCCGGCTTGATCTCGAGCATCAACTCCTCGGCACCGAACTCGACCGGTGTCTCCGCGAAGCGCTGGTAGTCCTGCCACAGCCACCAGCCGCCGGCCACGGCGAACAGCGCCAGCAGCAGCATCGACCACAGCAGCAGGCGGCGGATGAGACGCAGTAGTGAACTCACGCGGCGGGCACATCCCTGGCGAAGACGGGCAAGGACCGGGCCACGCGCATCCGCAGCTCGGCCAGCGCCGGGTGCGGGGCGTAGACCCTGCGCCCCAGGCGACGGACCGGCAGGATACCGCGCACGCTGCTGGCGAGGAAAACCGCATCGGCCGCTTCGACCTCGGCAGGTCGAAGCGCTTCGTCCTTCAGGCCGGGCATGCGGCGCAGCAGCCAGGCGCGCAGGCAGCCCTCGACACCGCAGCGATCCAGCGACGGCGTCAGCCAGCGGCCGCGGCGGAGCACGAACAGGTTGGCGGCCGTGGCGCAGATCGCGCGACCTTCGGCGTCGCACATCAGGCCCTCATGGATGCGCGCATCGCGCCACTCGCCGCGCGCCAGCACCTGCTCCAGTCGATTGAGGTGCTTGATGCCGGCCAGCGCCGGCTGCAGCGCCAGTCGCGTCGCGCACCAGCGCAGGACCAGACCGCGCTCGGGCGCCGGCGGCGGCGCCGGGTGCCGCGACAGGATCAGCAAGGGTTCGGCCGCATCGAAGGGCGCGTAGCCGCGGCCGCCGCTGCCGCGGGTGAGGATCAGCTTGAGCACGCCGTCGGCGATGCCGGCCGCCAGCTCCAGCGCACGCGCTTCGACGAACGAAACATCGGCCTCGATGCGCAGCCGGCGCAGGCCGTGCCGCAGCC
>JANJTY010000681.1 GCA_024710865.1 Lysobacteraceae bacterium
GCTGGATGGCGGGCGCGCCATCGGCCGGGCAGGATCGCGCGTTCGACACGATCGACCACGAGCACCCGCGCGTGATCATCGCCGGCTTCGGCCGCATGGGCCAGATAGTCGGGCGCATCCTGGGCGCGCAGGGCATCCCGGTCACCGCGCTCGAGAACCTTCCAGAGCAGGTCGACCTGTCGCGTCGCTTCGGCAACACGATCTACTTCGGCGATCCCGCCCGGCCCGAACTGCTGCGCGCCGCGCATGCCGACCGCGCCGAGGTGTTCGTGCTGACCACGGACGACCCCGAGGCCAACGTACGCACCGCGCGCCTGGTCAAGCGCCACTATCCGCACCTGCGGGTCTACGCCCGCGCGCGCAACCGCCAGCACGCCTTCAAGCTCATGGACCTGGGTGTCGACGGGGTCATCCGCGAGACCTTCGCCGGCTCGCTGGAGTTGTCCGAACAGGTCATGGTCGCGTTGGGGCAGGCGCCAGAACTGGCGCGCGAACGGGTCGAGCGCTTCCGCGTCCACGACGAAGCCCTGCTGCGCGAACAGCACCTGTTCTATGACGACGAGGCGGCGCTGGTGGCCATTTCGCAGGAAGCCTTTCGCGAGCTGCAGACGCTGTTCGAGGCGGACGCGCGCCGCGACTCGACCGAAGCGGATCGCAGGCGCGAGGGGACCTGACCCGCGCGCGGCCGGTTTCAGCCGGGCTTCAGCCTGCGACGGGCGAAGCTGTCGCCGTCCTCACCATCGCTGCGCGATAATCCGCGCCCGCGGCAGGATGCCGACCCGCCCCCCGCCCATGCCCCAGGACGCCGCCCCTCCCGCCCTCGTCTTCGACCGCGTGCGCCTCGTGCGCAGCGGACGCACGATCCTGGACGACGCCAGCTTCCGCGTCCCGCGCGGCGCGCTGACCGTGGTGCTGGGCCCGAGCGGGGCCGGCAAGTCGACCCTGCTGCACGCCGCCACCGGCGAGCTGGCGCCCGCCGCCGGCTCGATCGAAGTCCTGGATGCGCGCTATCCGCTGCGGCGCGAGGCGCTGTTCGCCCTGCGCCGGCGCATCGGCGTGCTGCTGCAGGGCCACGGCCTGCTCACCGACCTGCCCGTGTTCGAGAACGTCGCCCTGCCGCTGCGCGTGCACACCGATCTGCCCGCGCCGGTGCTGCGTCGCCTGGTCGAGCTCAAGCTCAACGCCGTCGGCCTGCGCGAAGCCGGCAGCCTGATGCCGCAGCAGCTCTCCGGCGGCATGGCGCGGCGCGTGGCGCTGGCGCGCGCGCTGGTGCTGGACCCGCCGCTGGTGCTGTACGACGAACCCCTGACCGGCCTCGACCCGATCGCGAGCGGCGTGGTGCTGGGCCTGATCCGCGGCCTCAACCGCAGCCTCGGCCTGACCTCGGTGGTCATCACCCACCACGTGCACGAATCGCTCGCCATCGCCGACCACGTGCTGGTGGTGGCGGACGGCCGCATCGGCTTCGATGGTTCGCCGGCCGAGCTGGACCGCTGCGCCGACCCGCTGATCCGGCAGTTCCTCGACGGCGCGCCCGACGGGCCGATTCCCTTCGACTACCGCGCCGCCGGCAACGGACGGAGTCCGGCGCATGCGTGAGTCGATCCTCGCCCTCGGCCGCATCGGCCTGTTCGGCCTGCGCATCCTGGCCAGCATCCGCCTCGGCCGCGGCCAGTTCGGCGACACCGTGCGGCAGATCTACGCCATCGGCGCGCGCTCGGTGCCGATCGTGGCGGTGGGCGGCGCCTTCGTGGGCCTGGTGATGTCGCTGCAGGGCTACCGCACCCTGGAGACCTTCGGCGCCAGCAACGCGCTCGGCACCCTGCTTGGCCTGTCCCTGTTCCGCGAGCTGGGCCCGGTGCTCACCGCCTTGCTGTTCTGCGGCCGCGCCGGCTCCGCGGTCGCGGCGGAGCTCGGTCTGATGCGCGCTACCGACCAGATCATGGCGCTGTCGATGATGGCGATCGACCCGGTGCGGCAGGTGGTGGTGCCGCGCTTCCTCGCCGGCCTGATCAGCGTTCCCCTGCTGTGCGCGGTGTTCTGCGCCTTCGCCATCCTCGGCGGCTGGTTCCAGGCGGTGTACGTGCTGGGCGTGGACTCGGGCCACTACTGGGCCTCGCTGCAGGGCAGCGTGGAGCTGGGCCATGACCTCGGCCAGGCCTTCGTCAAATCGCTGTTCTTCGGCTTCACCTGCACCCTGATCGCCTGCTTCGTCGGCTACCACGCCGAGCCCACCATCGAGGGAACGTCCCTCGCCACCACGCGGTCGGTGGTGCAGGGCTCGCTGATGGTGCTGTTCCTCGACTTCGTTCTCAGTGCCACCCTCTACTAGGACCATCCCATGGGCGCCTCCAGACTCGAATGGGCCGTCGCCGCCTTCATCCTGATGGGCTTCGCCTGCGCCCTGGCGCTGGCCTTCTCCTCCACCGGCGCCGGGCAGCGCCTGGGCGGCGAGAGCTACGAGGTCACCGCGCGCTTCGCCAACACCGGCGAGCTGAAGGTGCGCGCGCCGGTCAAGATCGCCGGGGTGAAGGTGGGCGAAGTCGCGTCGATCGGACTTGATCCGGTCAAGTTCGACGCCGTCGTGACCCTGCGCCTGGCGCACTCGGCGGGGGAGATCCCGGCCGACACCTCGGCCTCCATCTACACCTCCGGCCTGCTCGGCGAGCGCTACGTCGGGCTCTCGCCCGGCGGCGATCCCGAGCCACTCACCGCCGGTTCGGAGATCTACCTGACCCAGAGCGCGGTGGTGCTGGAACAGCTGATCGGCAAGTACATGTTCGGCAACGCCGAGGGGGGCGACGCGGCCGAATCCACCCAGGACCCGTCCGGCGGCTGAGCCCGCCCAGGAGCACGACCATGAAACCCATAGCCCTCCTCGCCGCCGCCCTGCTCGCGCTCGGCGTCGCCTCGGTCAGCGCCGCCACCACGCCGGGCGAGATCGTCGCGCAGCGCTCCAACCAGGTCATCGATACCCTGGTGCAGCGGCGCGACGAGTTCCGCCAGGACCAGGGCCAGCTGTTCGCCTTCATCCGCTCCGAGCTGCGCGAGGTGTTCGACCGCGAGTACTCGGCCCGCCTGGTGCTGGCGCGGCACGGCCGCGACGCCGATCCGGAGCAGATCAGCGCCTTCGCCGAGGCGCTGGCGGACAACCTGATGCGGCGCTACGGCACCGCCCTGCTCGACTTCGACCCGGACGTGAAGGTCAAGGTCACCGGCGAGACCCCGCTGCGCGACGGCGCCCTGATGCGGGTCGCGAGCGAGATCCAGCGGCGCGGCGCGTCGGCGGTGCCGGTCGACTACATGTTCCGCCGCGTCGGCGAGGACTGGCTCATGTTCGACGTGATCGTCGAGGGCGTGTCCTACGTGCAGACCTACCGCAGCCAGTTCGACGAGCTGCTGCGCCGGCAGAGCCTGGAACAGGTCACCGCGCGCCTGCGCGAAGGCAGCCTCGATGTCGATGCCTGAGGCCGGGGTGCTGCGACTGGACGGCGAGCTGACCCTGGCGCGCGTCGGGGCGATCTGGCGCGCCGTGCTGGAATCGCCGCCGCCATGTGCGATCGAGCTTGCCGGCGTGACGGGTCTCGACAGCGCCGGCGTCGCTTTGCTGCTCGCCCTGGGCGACGAGGCCGAACGCCGCGGCCAGCCGCGGCCCGAGCTGCGCGGCCTGCCGCAGCGTTACCATGACCTGTGCCGCGCGCACCGGGTCGAGAACGGAAACGGTCATGTCTGAGCGTCTGCTGCTCCTGCTGTCGCTGGCCCTTGCAGGCTTGCCCGGTGCTGCACTGGCGGCCGATCCCGACACCGCATCGGCTGCCAACGCCGAACGCGGGGAGGCTGCGGTCCTGCCCTCGGTCGAGGTCGCCGACCCCTGGGAGCGTTTCAACCGCCCCATGCACCGCTTCAACCGCGGCCTCGATCGCGCGATCTTCCGCCCCGTCGCCAAGGGCTACACCAAGGTCACGCCGCGGGTGGTGCGCACCGGCATCGGCAACTTCTTCGGCAACCTGCAGCAGCCGATCGTGGCCCTGAACCTGCTGCTGCAGGGCCGGCCCGGCCAGGCCGGCACCGCCACCGGGCGCTTCCTGCTCAACGCCACGCTCGGGCTCGGCGGCTTCCTCGATCCCGCCACCCACGCCGGCATGCCCAAGCGGGACAAGGACTTCGGCCAGACCTTCGCGGCCTGGGGCTGGAAGGACTCGCGCTACGTGGTGCTGCCGGTGTTCGGCCCGGCCACCGTGCGCGACGGCATCGGCAAGGGCCTGGGCCAGCGCATCAGCCCGATCAGCGAACTGGCCAGCCGCCACGGCCCGGGCGTCACCTTCGTCTACGGCATCGATACCCGCGCCGCGGTGCTGCCGATGGAGGGGTTCCTGGAGGATGCCGACGACGAGTACGTCATGCTGCGCGACGTCTACCTGCAGCGCCGCGCTTGCCAGGTCAAGGACTGCAGCGAAGAGCTGCCGGACTACCTCCTGCCCGACTACGAGTACGAGATCCCCGACCTCGACTGGAGACGCTGAGCATGGCCGACGAATCCCCCAGCCGCGAGGAGGCCGAGGCCGCCATCCGCACCCTGCTGCGCTGGGCCGGCGAGGATCCCGCGCGCGAAGGCCTGCTGGACACGCCGCGGCGGGTGGTCGAGGCCTACCGCGACTGGTTCTCCGGCTACGCCGAGGATCCCGCCGAGTACCTCGAACGCACCTTCGAGGAAGTCGCCGGCTACGACGAGATGATCGTGCTGCGCGACATCGAGTTCTCCAGCCACTGCGAACACCACATGGCGCCGATCATCGGCCGCGCCCACGTCGGCTACCTGCCGACCGACCGCGTCGTCGGCATCTCCAAGCTCGCCCGTGTGGTCGAAGCTTACGCGCGCCGCTTCCAGGTGCAGGAGAAACTCACCGCCCAGATCGCGACCTGCATCGAACGCGTCCTGCGCCCGCGCGGCGTGGCGGTGGTGATCGACGCCCGCCACCAGTGCATGACCACGCGCGGCGTGCACAAGACCGGCGTGTCGATGGTCACCAGCCAGATGCTCGGCGCCTTTCGCGAGGACGCGCGCACGCGGGCGGAGTTTCTCCAGTTCGTGGGCTTGGGTGGAGGGCGATGAGTCGGTCTTGACCCGCTGTTTGACAGGTACGACGGGGGGGGTACGCTCTTCGATCTTCGGCAGGGTCGCCGAAGATGAAAGGATTCCGGGGATCAATCCAACGAAGAAAGGAATCGTTACATGATGAAGGCAATTCTCTTAGCTGTAGTCTTGGCTGCGGGCATTTCCACGGGCTACGCTGGAGAAACCTACCGGGCTTCCTCGGGAACGTCGATCACTGCAGGACTCGCCAAGCAGCAGCCAGCCGGCCTAACGGTATACGAGGCCAATCTCGGCAAGGCAACCGTGCGGTTCTTCCACCTCAGCGATGGCCGGCCGTCTCGCATGGTCGCCCAGAACGCCGAAGGCGAACTGGTCGATTTCGATCTGAGCCGCACACAGGCAGCATTGGCCTTCGAAAGCACCAAGACCGGCGGTGAAGGCTGGCAGCTGGTAGAGATTGTGGTGACCAGCAACGGTTCGATCATGTGGGCCGTCTACTACAACGACGTCTTCCAGGGCTTTCTAACCATGCAGCCCAATGGGACGCTGACGTTTCAGGCTGCTACGCTGAAGGAACAGTAAGTTCTCGCAACAGTATCGAAGACGGG
>JANJTY010000079.1 GCA_024710865.1 Lysobacteraceae bacterium
GGTATTCGTCGTGCGCGGCGAGGTCGGCACGCGCGCAGGCCAGTATTTCGTCGGCGCGTTCGATGCCGGCGGCGGCGAGCGCCGCGGCGAGCGCGTCGGGGCGCTTCCACAGCGCCGCCAGCGTCGCCGCGTCGTCCGGTACCTGCGGCCGCAGCATCGCCGCGAGCCGCGCGTGCAGGCGTGCCGCGGTCCAGGGTTGGCGCAGCCGGCGCGCCTCGCTTTCGAGCACCGCGAGCGGGCGCGCGCCGCTTTCCGGCCACAGCGTGAGGGCGGCGGCGTGCTCGTCCCAGGCCTCGCGGATGTAGCCGTGCAGGCCTTCGAGGTTGGAGCCGATGAGGAAGTGCCGGTCGGCGGCGAGGTCTTCGACGAGGATGCTGGCGAACACGCGCGAGCGCGCGATGCGGTCGGCGCGGTTGTTGACCACGGTGCTGACCAGCGTGCCGGGTTCGGCATCCATGTCGATGCGGTCGAAGCCCAGCCGCGTCCAGTTGCCCAGGCAGCCGAAGCGCTCGTTCGCCGACATGCCGTTGGCGAAGGACAGGGTGCGCCCGGCGACCGGCGCGGGCGGGTACACCTTGAGCACGCCGAGGTCGGGCACGACGCGGTCGGCCATCTCCTTGAGCGCGTAGTCGGCGGCGATGCCGAATTCTCCGGCCATGCGCGCGACCAGCGCGATGTTGTCGGGGTGCTCCTGGTAGGGGAAGCGCGCCAGCAGGTCGGGCGCGAGCAGGCCGGATTCGAGCCAGCCGGTGGTTTCGACGCGCGTGCCGAGCGCCTGTGCGGCGTGTGCGAGGATGGGGCGCATCTGCTCCTCGCTGGTCACCAGCGTCGCGCCCTGCGGGATGAAGTGCGTCATCACCTGCGGGATGTCGATGCCGGCGGGGCCCTGCAGATCCTCGTGGTCGGGGAAGGTGTTGGTGATGGTGGCGAGGTCGTCGCGCATCCAGCGCCGTTGCAGCAGTTCGACGAAGGAGGGCGTGAGCGCCATGCATTCCCACAGGAACACGTCGGCCTTGAGTTCGCTGGCGATGCGCGTGACGGCGTGCTGCTCCCAGATCGTCGCCTTGTCGTAGGGGCGGAACAGGAACATTTCGCGCAGCGGCTGGTGCGGGTGGGCGTGCAGGAACATGGCCTCGCAGCCGGTGGTCTTGCTCACCACACCGTAGCCGAGGCTGTTGAACAGCGCCGCCTTGAGGCGCTCGGTGCCGGATTTGCCGCGCGTGCCCCAGCCGCCGACGACCAGCGGGAGGTCGCGGCGCGCGCGCCGCTGGCGGTGGTTCACGACGAGGTGGCGGGCGGTGAAGGCGGCCAGCGCGGCGCCGAGGAAGAGGGTGAGCTCCGCGAGCGAGTTGCCGTAGACGGAGAAGAAGTAGTTCTGGAAGCGCTGCCACAGCTCGTCGCTGCCGGCGCCCAGCGCAAAGCCGGCGGGGAAGAAACGCGTCACGGCGGGGTCGGCGGCGTCGCCGCGGTGTGGCGTGAAGCGCAGCTCGAAGCCCAGCTCGCGCAGCCGGCGGGCGTAGTGGTCGGGTGCCTGCTGTGCGCCTTCGTGCCAGTTGCGCGCGTGCGCGAAATCCGCGAAGCGCCACACCAGGCGCGCGCGCATCGCGATGCGGCGCAGCAGCGAGGCCGGCGGCGCGAGTTCGGTGACGCCTTCCGGCGTGACGAGGCGTAGCGGCTGCTGCGTGCGCGGCAGGTCGAGCGCCGAGAGCAGCTCGTCGGGCAGCGGCAGCCACGGGCGCGAGCCGGCCTCGCTGGCGTGGTGCAGCGGTTCGCCCGGCACTTTGGTCTGCGCCAGTTCGGCGAGGATGCGCGAGGGCGTGCGCAGACTGCCGCGGAACACGCGCCCGGTGGTATGGCGGAAGGCCTGGCGCTTGTCCGGCGAGGGGTGGCGCAGTTCGTGCAGCCAGCGCCACAGGCGGAAGGCGAAGCGGTGGCCGCGGTGGAGCTGCCAGCCGCCGCGGAGGCGCTCGAAGTCGAGCGGGAAGTCGTCGCGCGTGAGGAGCATCGCGGCCAGTCCGAGGCGCTCGGCCGGCACGGCGTCGAATTCGTCGGGCAGGCGGCGGCTGCGCCCGGGCGGGCAGGCCGCGGCCGCGCTGGCGAGGCGGGCGACGAGTTCACGCAGTTCGAGGTCGTGCAGCAGCATGAAGCGCGCCAGCGTCTCGGCGGCCCAGCGGCGCACGCGCAGGTCCGGCGCGCGCTGGTGCAGGCGGCGCACGGCGTCCTCGATGCGCGCGAGCTCCATCGAGCGTCCGCCCAGCCCGGCGAAGCGCGCGCCGCGCGGGCAATTGCCGGTCGCCGCGGCGAGCAGGCGTTCGACGACGTGCAGCGCGGTGCGCAGCACGAAGGCGTCGAATTCGCGCTCGATCCGGTCGAGCAGCCACGCGAGCAGCGGCAGACGGTCGTCGTCGCGGTGCTCGGCGAGCGCGAGCAGCGCCTGGGCGCGCACCTGCGGCACGTCGTCGGCGAGCAGCGGCGGCAGGCAGTGTTCGACGATCTTCGGCGGCGCCGATACCAGCGCCTGCGCGAGGCCTTGGCGCACGTAGGGGCTGGCGTCGGCAAGGGCGGCGGGCAGCAGCGCGGCGGCGGCGGGCAGGGTCGCGATCGCGTCCGCGGCGAGCAGCACGGCGCGTCGGCGCACGAAGATGTCGTCGCCGCCGTGCGGGCGGGCGAGGCGCAGGCGCACGACTTCCAGGAAGGATGTCGGGGCGAGCTCGCGCAGCAGCGCGATCGCCTCGACCTGCTGCCACACGTAGAGGCGTGCGTCCTGCGCGCAGCGGTAGATGAACTGCACGCTGCCGGGCTGCACCGCGCCCTCGTGCTGCCCCGGCGGCAGGCCCATGAGGGCGTCGGCGAGGCAGCGGAAGGCGGCGAGGCGCACGCGTGCGTGGCCGTCGAATGCGAACAGCGCCCGCGCGGTGGCCTCGATGTCGAAGCGGTGCCAAAGCCATTGGCGGTTGGAGTTGTCGGCGGCGGCAAGCGCGGCGCGCGCGTGGCGGCCGAGCAGCTCCAGCGCGACGACGATGCGCCGCTCCAGCGCGGCGATGCGGGTGTCGAGGCGGTCGGCGAGCGCATCGGCGCCAAACCAGCGCGCCAGTGCGGCGCGGTCGCCGGCGAGCTGCGCCCGGTCGGCGCCGAGCGCGCGGGCATGGGCGAGCAGCAGGCGGCGGCGTTCGTCGTCACCGGCGGCGAGCCCGAGGTCGTGGAGGAAGAGTGCGTGGCGCTGACGCAGTTCGTCGATGCCGGCCTGGCCGGCGGCGATCGTCTCGGCGAGGAAGTCGGCCAGCGGCAGCGATTGGTCGCCCTCGGGCGCTAGGCTGCCCTGGGGGGGGCGTGCGGCGAGCCAGCGCAGGTGCTCGGCGGCGATGGCGTCGCGCTCGCGCCGTTCGAGCTTGCGCTGGTGCGGCGGCAGGGCAG
>JANJTY010000080.1 GCA_024710865.1 Lysobacteraceae bacterium
CGTGCTCCTAACGCGTGGCGCCGACCGGCAGGAAGCCGAGCGATTTCACGATGTCCTGGCCCTGTTGTCCGGCAGCCAGGTCGAGGAAGGCTTGCACGGTCGGGGTCGCGCTCGTGTAGACGAGGTTCAGCGGCCGCACGATGGGGTAGCGGCCCGCCTTGATGGCCTCGTCGGTCGGTTGCTGTCCGTCGAGCGGGATGATCTTCACGGGCATGCCGGCTTCGGACAGTGCGCGGGCGGTGCCGACCGAGACATAGCCGATCGCACCGGGCATTCCGCCCACCAGGGTCAGCGCCTCGACATTGGCGCCGACGATATAGGTCTTGTTGCTGATCAGGGGCTTGTCGCTCTTCTTGCGGTCGGGGCTGAGCAGGCCGGTGTAGTGCTCGAAGAGCTCCAGCGTGCTGCGGCCGACTTCCTTGCTCACGCGCTGGACCGCCAGGTCGGGGCCGCCGAGCACCTGCCAGTTGTCGATCTTGCCGCTGTAGAGGTCGACGAGCTGGGCCTTGGTCAGGCTGCTGACCGGATTGTCGCGGTTGACGATGATCGCGAGGGCGTCGATGCCGATCACGGCATTCTTGAGGGCGGCCTTCTCGTCGTCCTTCAGGTCGCGCGAGACCATGCCGATCTGGCTGGTGCCGGCGGTGGCGTTCTTGACGCCCGCGCCGCTGCCGCCACCGGCGAGCGCCACGGCTTCGCCGCCCTGTTTGGCATAGAGCGGAAGCAGCTTCTCGACGACGGGTTGCACTGTGCTGGAACCGGAGATGTCCAGGGCATGAGCGACGGAGCAGGCAGCGAGCCCTGCAAGGGCCAGCGCGCTACGCAGGCCGGAAATCGTGAATGAACGCATGGGGTTTTCTGCTGAGGGTCGTTCGGCGTGCGCGTGATTCGCACACGGGGCGGTTGTTACCAAAAGTAATATGCCAATGATAACACTGTCAGCAGCATGGATTTGACGCGCGCCGCGCAGGTTGCCCAATTCCGGCAAGCCGTGCAGCCGTGCGCGGAATGTGCGCAAGATGCGGTGCGTATTCCTTTCACATGAGCGGAGCGTCATCTAGATTGAGAGGGAGAGTGTCACAGGGAGACTGACATGGATGCGATCAGACAGATTCTGGCGAGCTTCAGGAGCACCTTGCCGGACGACAGCCGAACCGCAGCGGCGATCGACCGCGGAGCGGGGCCGGAGGAAGTCTCCGCCTGCGCGACGGAGGAGGGGCTGCATGCGCTGGCCGGCGCACTGTTCGAGGCCTGCGAGGAGCATCTCGACACCGCGGCCGAAGCGCCCTCGCAGGGCTCGGTGCTCGATACGCTTGCCGAGCGGCTGCGCGAGTTTCGTCAGCAGCTTCCGGCCGGCAGCGCGACTGCGCAGGCCATCGACCGTGGCGCGCGCCTGGAGGAGATCTCCGAGGCCGCGCACCAGGAAGGGCTCACTTCGCTCGCGAGCCTGTTGTTGGAAGCCGAACGCGAGGCGGGGGGCGCAGGCTGAGCGCGCGACGGCGTCGAAGGCCTGCTGGGTCGCCGCCCGGATCAGCGGATGATCAGCCGCCGCGCAGCGTCGGCGACCCGTTCGGGCGTCAGGCCGAGGAAGGCGGCGAGCGCGCCGGCGGGCGCCGACTCGCCGAAGCGGTCGATGCCGACCACTTCGCCACGCGCGCGGCAGTCGCGGCCGGTGACGTATTTCCACCAGCCGTCGGGGTGGGCGGCTTCGATCGCGATGCGCGGGACGGCGGGCGGGAGTACCGTGTCGCGCCACTCGGCGGCCTGGGCGTCGAAGCGTTGGGTGCAGGGCATCGAAACGATGCGGGCGTGGATGCCGTCGGCGGCGAGCTGCGCGCGGGCGGCCAACGCGAGCGGCACTTCGGAGCCGGTCGCGATCAGCACGACCGCCGGCTTGCCGCCCTCCGCCTCGGCGAGCACGTAGCCGCCACGCGCGATCGCCGCGAGCTGTTCGGCACTGCGTGGCTGGTTGGGCAGGTTCTGGCGCGATAGCGCGAGCAGGCTCGGCCCGTCGGCGCGCATCACCGCGGCGGTCCATGCGGCCTGCGTTTCCGCGGCATCGCACGGGCGCCACACGTCGAGGCCCGGGATCAGGCGCAGCGAGGGCAGGTGCTCGACCGGCTGATGGGTGGGGCCGTCCTCGCCGAGGCCGATCGAGTCGTGGGTCATCACGTGCACGACCCGCAGCTTCATCAGCGCGCTCATGCGGATGGCGTTACGGGCGTAGTCGGAGAACGCCAGGAAGGTCGCGCCGAAGGGCACGAGACCACCATGCAGGGCAATGCCGTTCAGTGCCGCGGCCATGCCGAACTCGCGCACGCCCCAGTTGATGTGCCGCCCCGCGGTGTCGGCGCGCGCGGCGCCGCAGGCCGGCCAGTCGGTGAGGTTGGAGTGGGTGAGGTCGGCCGAGCCGCCGAGCAGCTCGGGCAGCGCGCGGGCGAGCCGTCCGATGGCCTGCTGGCTGGCCTTGCGCGTGGCGAGCTCGGGGCTTGCATTCTGCACGCCGCGCAGCAGGGCGTCGGCGAGGATGGGGAAGCCGACCGGCAGCCCGCCGGCCATGCGCCGGACGAACTCGTCGGCCGCTTCGGGCCAGCGTGCGCGGTAGGCGGCAAAGCGCTGCGTCCAGTCGGCATGCACGGCGGCGCCGGTCTCGCGGGCGTCGAACGCGTCCCGTACCTCAGACGGGATCTCGAAGGGCGCATGCGGCCAGCCCAAGGCCGCACGGGTCGCCGCCACCTCGTCCTTGCCGAGCGGGGCGCCGTGGGCGGCGGCCGTGCCGGCGCGCGCGGGGCTGCCCTGGCCGATGGTGGTGCGGCAACAGATCAGGGTCGGGCCCAGGTCGTTCTCGGCGTTCGCGAGGGCTTCGCGGATCGAGCGGTCGACGGCCTCGATGTCGTGCCCGTCGATGCGCTCGATGACGTTCCAGCCGTAGGCGCGGAAACGTGCCGGTGTGTCGTCGGCGAACCAGCCGGCAACGTCGCCGTCGATCGAGATGCGGTTGTCGTCCCACAACGCGATGAGTTTCGACAGGCGCTGCACGCCGGCGAAGGACGCGGCCTCGTGGCTCACGCCTTCCATCAGGCAGCCGTCGCCGAGGAAGACCCAGCTGCGGTGATCGACGATGGCCTGCTCCGGGCGGTTGAACTCGCGCGCGAGTTGCCGTTCCGCGAAGGCCATGCCGACCGCGTTGGCGAAACCCTGGCCGAGCGGGCCGGTGGTGGTCTCGACGCCGGGCGTGAGGCCGTGTTCGGGGTGGCCGGGGGTCTTCGAGTGGAGTTGGCGGAAGCGCTTGAACTCGTCGAGCGGCAGGTCGTAGCCGGCAAGGTGCAGCAGCGCGTAGAGCAGCATCGAACCGTGGCCGTTCGAGAGCACAAAGCGGTCGCGGTCGGGCCAGTTCGGGGCCGCCGGGTCGTGACGCAGGTGGCGGCGCCACAGCGCGACCGCGATCTCTGCCATGCCCATCGGCATGCCGGGGTGGCCGGAGTTGGCCTGCTCGACGGCGTCGATGGCAAGAAAGCGCAGTGCGTGGGCGCATTGCCGGTCGAGGGCCGCGGAGTCGCTCGGAACGGTTTCGAGCATCGAGGTTTCAATCGCCATGTTCATGATCAGAGCACCTTTTTGCGGCGCTCGATGAGGCGCCAGATGAAGGGAGTGAAGATCAGCTGCATCGCCAGTTCCATCTTGCCGCCGGGCACGACGATGGTGTTCGCGCGGCTCATGAAGCTGCCGTGAATCATGTTCTGCAGGTAGGGGAAGTCGATGCCCTTGGGGTTGGCGAAGCGGATCACGACCATGCTCTCGTCGGCGGTGGGCACGGCCCGCGCGATGAAGGGGTTGGAGGTGTCCACCATCGGCACGCGCTGGAAATTCACGTGGGTGCGCGCGAACTGCGGGGTGATGTAATGCACGTAGTCGTGCATGCGGCGCAGGATGGTGTCGGTGACGGCCTCGGTGGAGTAGCCGCGCGTGCTTTTGTCGCGGTGCAGCTTCTGGATCCATTCGAGGTTCACCACCGGCACGACGCCGATCAGCAGATCGGGGTAGCGCGCGACGTCGACGGCGTCGGTCACGACCGCACCGTGCAGGCCTTCATAGAACAGCAGGTGGCTGCCGGCCGGAATCTCCTCCCACGCCGTGAAGGTGCCCGGCGGCTGGCGGTAGGGCTCGGCCTCCTCGGCGCTGTGCAGGTACTTGCGGCGCAGCCCGCGCCCCGATTCGGCGTAGCTGCGAAAGAGTTCTTCGAGTTCCGCGAACAGGTTGGCCTCCTCGCCGAAGTGGCTGAAGTGGTTGTTCGGAACGCCTTCGAGTTCGGCCAGGCGCTTGCGCATTTCGGCGCGATCGAAGGCATGGAAGCTGTCGCCCTCGACGACCGCGGCGCTGACCCCTTCACGCCGGAAGATCTCCTCGAAGGTGCGCTGCACGGTGCTGGTGCCGGCACCGGATGAACCGGTGATGGCGACGATGGGATGGCGTTCGGACATGTCGTCCCCCTGTGGCGATGAGAAATCAGTTCTGCCGGAACAGGCTGCGCGCGTGGAACAAGGGCGGCTCGTCGGGATCGGCCGGTGCCGGCTCGCGGTGGTAGCGCTCGATGCGCGCGACCTCCTCGCGCGAGCCGAAGACGAAGCCGATGCGCTGGTGAAGGCGCTCGGGCTGCACCTCCAGCACCGCTCGTTCGCCGGTCGAGGCGCGCCCGCCGGCCTGTTCGACGATCATGCCGATCGGGTTGCACTCGTAGAGCAGGCGCAGGCGGCCGGGCTTGGCGGGATCCTTGCGGTCGCGCGGGTAGAGGAATACGCCGCCGCGCATCAGGATGCGGTGCGTCTCGGCCACCAGCGAGGCGATCCAGCGCATGTTGAAGTCGGCATCGCGCGGCCCGCTGCGCCCGGCAAGGCACTCGTCGACATAGCGGCGCACCGGCGGCTCCCAGAAACGGGCGTTCGAGGCGTTGATCGCGAACTCGCGCGTGCGCTCCGGGATGCGCAGTTCGGGGTGGGTCAGGAAGAACTCGCCGAGGATCGGGTCGAAGGTGAAGCCCGCGACGCCGTTGCCGACGGTCAGCACCAGCATCGTCGAGGGGCCGTAGATCGCGTAGCCGGCCGCGACCTGCTCGGTGCCCGGTTGCAGGAAGTCCTCGGGCTGGGCGTCGGTGCCCGGCAGCGGCGCGCGCAGGATCGAGAAGATCGAGCCGACCGCGACATTCACGTCGATGTTGGAAGAGCCGTCGAGCGGGTCGAACACCAGCAGGTACTTGCCGCGCGTGCCGCCCGCGGGCAAGGTGATCGGCGCGTCGTTCTCCTCGGACACCATGCCGGCGAGCTCGCCGCCCCAGTGGGTGGCGCGCAGGAAGATGCGGTCGGCCAGCACGTCCAGTGTTTTCTGGGTCTCGCCCTGCACGTTCTCGCTGTCGAGCGAGCCGAGCACGCCGCCCAGCGCGCCCTGTGCGACCGCGCGGGAGATGGCCTTGCAGGCCTGCGCGACCTGCAGGATCAGCGCGTTGAATTCGCCGGTCGCGCCCGGATGGCGGCGGCGCTGCGCGATGAGGTATTCGGTGAGGGTGGTACGTTCGATGTCGAACATGGCGGACTCCCGTGGCGATCAGTAGTCGATGCGGTCCGCGGCGCGTTCGGAGTCGAATTCGTCGGCAGGGGCGATAGCCGGTGCTTCGGTGGTCCGTTCGGGGCGGTGGAAATGGCTGCTCGCGCGCACGTCGGTCTCGGTGAGCGTGGTCAGCATCGCCGCATCGACCGTGGCGCCGGCCTCGAACAGGCGCAGCGCCTGACGCAGCCGCATGCGGTCGAGGGCGTTGCGCACGCTGCGCGCATTGGCGAAGTGCGGCTTGGCGCGACGCCGCGCGATGTATTCGTCGAAGGCGTGTCGCGCGCCGGCGTCGAAGCGGTAGTTCCACTGCGCGAGCATCTTCTCGGCGATATCCGCGAGTTCGCCGTCGGTGTAATCGGGGAAATCGATGTGGTGCGCAATGCGCGACTTGAGCCCCGGATTCGACCCGAAGAAGCGCTCCATGCGGTCCGCGTAGCCGGCGAGCACGACGACGAGATCGTCGCGCTGGTTCTCCATCACCTGCAGCAGGATCTCGATGGCCTCCTGGCCGTAGTCCTTCTCGTTCTCGGGCCGGTAGAGGTAGTAGGCCTCGTCGATGAACAACACGCCGCCCATCGCGCGCTTGAGCACTTCCTTCGTCTTCGGTGCGGTGTGGCCGATGTACTGGCCGACGAGGTCGTCGCGCGTCACTGCGACGACATGACCGCGCCGCACGTAGCCGAGGCGCTGCAAGATCTGCGCGATGCGCAGCGCGACCGTGGTCTTGCCGGTTCCGGGGTTGCCGGTGAAGCTCATGTGCAGCGACGGCGGCTCGGTCGCGAGGCCGATCTTGCGCCGCGCGCGATCGACCAGCAGCAAGGCGGCGATCTCGCGCACACGGCGCTTCACGGGCACGAGCCCGACCAGCTCGCGGTCGAGGCCGTCGAGCACCTCGGCGACGCCGGCCTCGCGATATTCGGTGGCCAGATCCACGGTTGCGAGCGGATTTCCGGTCAGACCTGCGGCCTGGTTCTCGACGGCGTTCATGGCGGGTGTCTCCTGCGATGAAACGGTTCAGGCGGAATAGCGGTGGCCTTCGGGGGCGCGCGCCACGGCGTAACTTTCCAAGGTGTAGCGCACCACGCGGCCCTCGCCGTCCTGGCGCTCCAGGCGGAAGCCGGGCTCGACGCGCGGCCGGTTGACCAGGAAGGACATGCGCACCGTCTCCCAGCCGTGGCTCGAGTCGAAGGCGTTGATGCGGATGTAGGTGTCACCGTGCGCCGCGCGGCAGTCGGCGAGTTCGCGCATTACGCCGGCCGCGTCCACGAGGTCGAACATCGGGTTGCCCCACATCGACCAGTAGGTGTTGCGCGGGTGCGGGTCGTCGGTGTACTCGATGCTGACTGCCCACCCCTGGCGCAGGCAGTGCTCGACCTGCGCGGCGATCTGGCGGTCGGTGAGATCGGGAAGAAAGGAAAAGGCCCCTTGCGTGATTCTCATGTCGTGTCTCCGGAAATGGTCGCGGGCGGGGCTCAGGCCGTGCAGGCGGTCGGCACGAAATCCGAGGTGTCGGTCGAGGTGTAGTTGAACGTCACCTCGCCCCAGGTATCGAGCGCCGCCCGCAGCGGGGCGCAGCCGCGCGCGGCGGCCTTCAGGATGTCGGGGCCTTCGGCGAGGATGTCGCGGCCCTCGTTGCGCGCCAGCACCATCGATTCGAGCGCCACGCGGTTGGCGGTGGCGCCCGCGGCGATGCCCATCGGGTGGCCGATGGTGCCGCCGCCGAACTGCAGCACGACGTCGTCACCGAACAGATCGAGCAGCTGGTGCATCTGGCCGGCGTGGATCCCGCCCGAGGCGACCGGCATCACGCGGCGCAGGCTGGCCCAGTCCTGCTCGAAGAAAAGCCCGCGCGGCAGGTCGATGTCGCTCTTCATTTCGCGGCACACCTTGTAGTAACCCTGCACCGTCATCGGATCGCCTTCGAGCTTGCCGACCGCAGTGCCGGCATGCAGGTGATCGACCCCGGCCAGCCGCAGCCACTTCGCGATCACGCGGAAGGACACGCCGTGGTTCTTCTGCCGCGTGTAGGTGCCGTGGCCGGCGCGGTGCATGTGCAGGATCATGTCGTTGTGGCGGCACCAGTTGCTCATCGACTGGATCGCGGTCCAGCCGATGATCAGGTCGACCATCACGATGGTCGAGCCGAGCGCCTTGGCGAACTCGGCGCGCTTGTACATCTCCTCCATCGTCCCGGCGGTGACGTTGAGGTAATGGCCCTTGATCTCGCCGCTGTCGGCGGCCGCGTGATTGACGCCTTCCATGCAGTACAGGAAGCGGTCGCGCCAGTGCATGAAGGGCTGCGAGTTGATGTTCTCGTCGTCCTTGGTGAAGTCCAGCCCGCCGCGCAGCGCCTCGTACACGACGCGCCCATAGTTCTTGCCCGAGAGGCCCAGCTTGGGCTTGATCGTGGCCCCCAGCAGCGGCCGGCCGAAGCAGTTCAGACGCTCGCGCTCGACGACGATGCCGGTCGGCGGGCCGCGGAAGGTCTTCACGTAGGCCACCGGCAGGCGCATGTCTTCCAGGCGCGCCGCCTTGATCGGCTTGAAGCTGAAGACGTTGCCGATGATCGACGCGGTGAGGTTGGCGATCGAGCCTTCCTCGAAGAGGTCGAGTCCGTAGGCGATGTAGCAGAAATACTGGCCCGGCTGCCCCGGCACCGGATCGATGCGGTAGGCCTTGGCGCGGTAACGGTCGCAGGCCGTGAGGCGATCGGTCCACACCACGGTCCAGGTTGCGGTCGAGGACTCGCCGGCCACGGCCGCCGCCGCCTCGATCGGATCGACGCCGTCCTGTGGCGTGACCCGGAACACCGCGAGCACGTCCGTGTCCTTCGGTTCGTAATCGGCGTCCCAGTAGCCCATCTGGGCATACTTCAACACCCCGGCCCGGTAACGCTGCCTGGGGTCGGCGATCACTTCGACGCTGTCGTTGGCACCCATCGTCCTGTCTCCTCACGCGGCTCAAATC
>JANJTY010000085.1 GCA_024710865.1 Lysobacteraceae bacterium
CAGCGGACCGACCGGCTTGAGGCGGTGCTCGCCGAGCTGCTCGTCGAGGGCCTCGAAGTCGACCGAGGCGGGGAAGCGGAACAGGGTCAGATTCTTGAAGAACATGGGGACGTGATTCGTGATTGGTGATTCGTGATTCGAAGGTTCGGCCCACCCCAAGCGGAGCGGAGTGACCGGTGCAAAGTAGCTGGAAGGACTGCAGGGCGCTGCTTCAAGGCAGCGCCGGCAGGCCCTCGTCCTCGACCCGCAGCGGGATCGGGGCGCGCTCGACCGCTTCGGCCTCGCCGCCCAGCCAGCCGTGCGCGTCCGGCAGCGCGGCTTCGCCGCGGTGGCCGAGGCTGGCGAAGTCGAACAGGTTGGGGTCGGCCAGCTGCGAGGGCCGGATGTCGGCCAGGGCGCGCGCGATCTTCTCGCTGCGGCCGGGGAACTGGCGCTCCCATTCGGCCATCAGGCGCCCGACCTGCTTGCGCTGCAGGTTCTCCTGCGAGCCGCACAGGTTGCAGGGAATGATCGGGAACCCCTTGGCCTCGGCGTAGGCCGCGATGTCGGTCTCGGCGCAGTAGGCCAGGGGGCGGATCACCACGTGCTTGCCGTCGTCGCTGCGCAGCTTGGGCGGCATCGAGGCGAGCTTGGCGTGGTGGAACAGGTTCATCAGGAAGGTGGCCACCATGTCGTCGCGGTGGTGACCGAGCGCGATGCGGGTGAAACCGTTCTCCTCGGCATAGCGGTACAGCGCGCCGCGGCGCAGGCGCGAGCAGAGCGAGCACATCGTCTTGCCCTCGGGCAGGACGCGCTTGACCACCGAGTAGGTGTCCTGCTCGATGATGTGGAAGGGCACGCCGAGGCTCGACAGGTATTCCGGCAACACGTGCTCGGGAAAGCCGGGCTGCTTCTGGTCGAGGTTGACCGCGACCAACTCGAAGCGCACCGGCGCCTTCTTCTGCAGCTGCAGCAGGATGTCGAGCAGGGTGTAGCTGTCCTTGCCGCCGGACAGGCAGACCATGATCTTGTCGCCGTCCTCGATCATGCCGTAGTCGGCGATGGCGCGGCCGACCTGGTGACGCAGGCGCTTGGCCAGGCGCTGCTGTTCGTGCGCGGATTTGCGGTCGGGCTGGAGCATGGCGGGGGAGGGCGGGAAAGCCCGCGATTGTAGCCCGCCCGGCCGGAACGGGAGCGCGCTAAGCTGTACCCTCCGCCTGCCGGGAAGCCCCGCGACATGCAGCCCAGCGATCCCGCCGAGACCGCGCGCCGCCTGATCCAGCTGCGCAGCGAGCACCGCGACCTCGACGCGGTCATCGCCCGTCTGACCGCCGATCCTGGCGTGGACGAGCTGACCCTGAAGCGCTTGAAGAAGCGCAAGCTGATGCTGAAGGACTGCATCACGCGGCTGGAGAGCCTGCTGATTCCCGACCTGGATGCGTGACCGGCGTCGCGCCGCTATCCTGCGCCGCTTCACCCTGCCTTCACGCCTTCGCCCATGAGCACCCAAGCCCCGATCCAGCCGTTCTGGCAGCGCCTGCGCGTCATCTCTGCCTATCCACTTGGCGGCGCGGCCCTTCCGACCATCGCAGTGCTGGTGCTGTCGATCGCCGTGCTCGGATGGTTGCCCGGCATGGGTTGGTTCATGACCGGGTTGTGCTGGCTGGCGGCCTACAAGTACGCCTTCGAGATCCTGCAGGACAGCGCGCACGGCAGGCTGACTCCGCCCGAATCCGTGCTGCGCATCGACGGCGATGTGGTCCTTTACTACCTCATTCTTCAGGTGATCCTGTTCATCCTGCCCCTGGTGGTGATGTTCTTCTCGCGCCCGCTGGGATGGGTCCTGCTGGTGCCCGCTGTGCTGGTGCAGCCGGTGGCCATCATGTGCCTCGCCATGAGCGGCAGCCTCGTGAACGCACTTGATCCCGGGCGTTGGTTCGCGGTGATCTCGCGCATCGGCTGGCCCTACCTCGCCGTGGTCGGGTTGCTGTTCGTCATTCAGACCAGCGCGGCCAATGCCGGCAATCTGCTGTCGTCCGTGCTGCCCGGCATCCTTGCCGCGCCGCTGGTGAATGCCTTCGCCTTCTGGGGCCTGTTCGCCACCTTCCACCTCATGGGCTACCTGATCTACCAGTACCACGAGGAACTTCATTTCGAGCCCGAGGCGCACCAGACCGTGCCGGGCCTGCCGCGCAACCGCGACCAGGACCTGCTCGACCAGGCTGGCGCCCGCATCCAGGCCGGCGAGCCCGAGGTCGCCAGGACCATGCTGCGCGAGGAGATGCGCGAGCGCGCGGTCTCGGTCGAGGTGCATGAGCTCTACCGTCGCCTCCTGCAGCAGGACACCGACCGCGAGGAACTGCGCGCGCATGGACGCCTGTTCCTGCATCTGCTGCTGATGGAAAAGCAGGAGCGCCGCGCCCTGGGCCTGGCGCGCGAGTGCCTCGACCTCGATCCCGACTTCACCACGCCGGAGGTCGAAGACGCGGTCAGGCTGGCGAGACGCGCAGCCCTCTTGGGCCAGAGCGGCTTGGCCATCGACCTGCTCCTCGCCGCGATCCGGCGTGAGCCCAAGCACCCACAGCTGCCGGGCTGGACCGTACAGGCGGCCGATCTGATGCTGCGCCAGCCCGGGCGTGAGGCCCAGGCTCGTTCGCTGCTGGACGCCGCGATGACCCGCGCGGACGGTGCGGATCGGTCGCGCATCGAGGCACTCCTGGCGACGCTGCCGGCTTCCTGAAAGCGCCGGCCGGCATGCGCGCCTAGGGGGGGGCAGCGGGCCGAGGATGTCCGGGCCGTGCGCGGGGCTCCGATTCGGTCGATGCGACAACCCGGCTGCCGCCACGAGAGCGGCACCGCACGTTTGGAGACAGCCGCATCGGTCGCGTGCAAGGCGGCCGACAGGCCGGACGCGCCGGCTTCGCCTCGGGGGAGATGATAGGCGTGGGCTCTGCGACGCGGACGGCGGTGACCCGGCGGCAGCTGCTGCAGCTGATCGGGATGGGAGCTGGCGGCAGTGCCATGTACCAGGCGATGGCGAGCCTGGGTCTGGCGGCTGGATCGAGCTACCGGAATCCGCCGCGGCTGGCGCTGCACCGCACGGCGCCTCGGTCGTGGTGCTGGGCGCGGGTCTCGCCGGAATGGGGGCAGCGCTGGAACTGCGCGACGCGGGCTATCGCGTATAGATGCTGGAGCACAGCGGCCGCGCCGGTGGACGCTGCGTCACGCTGCGCGGTGGAGAACGCCTGGTCGAACTCGGTGGCGACGCGCAGCCGTTCGGTTTCGACGACGGACTGTACTTCAACCCCGGCCCCTGGTGCATCCCGTTCCACTACCGCGGAATCCTGGCGTACTGCCGCAGGTTGGGGCTGGGACGTGGTGAAGATGAAGGTATTCCTGGTCGGCGATCCCGGCAAGGAAGGGAGGATGGACTTTGCCGGCTTCATGGAGGGCTACAGCCCGTTCTTCGGCACCGAGGCACAGCCCAACCTGCCCGCGCGCTCGACCATGCAGGTGGCGGGACTGGTGCATCCGGCCTTCCTGGTCGAGATCGAAGTGACCGCGGTGCGGCCCTGAGCTTTGCCCTTGCCCCATGCGTGACTTCTTTCCTTGACGGCTTAGGAGAACGCGCTATGCTCTTCACCTAACGTGCTTAGGTGATTCATGGCAAACGCTTCGTTGCTGCCCGGAACCCTCGATCTGCTCGTGCTCAAGGCGGTATCGCTGGGCACCGAACACGGCTACGGCATCCTGCTGCGCATCCAGCAGGCCTCGGGCGGCGCGTTGGTCGTGGAGCAGGGTGCCCTGTATCCGGCCCTGTTCCGGCTCGAAAGCCAGGGCCTGATCAGCGCCGAGTGGGGTGTGTCGGAGAACAAGCGACGCGCCAAGTTCTACACCCTCACCCGCACCGGCAAGGCCAGGCTGGCCAAGGACCTGGACGACTGGAACCGTCTGGTCGAGGCCATGGGCGCGGTGCTGGGCGCCACCCGCGCGGACCTGCTGGCATGATCGCGCGCCTGCGGCTGCTGTGGCGCGCGCTGCGCAGCCGGCGCCGGTTCGAGCGCGAGCTCGACGAGGAGCTGGCGTTCCACCTGGATGCTCGGCGCGAGGATCTGGAGCGACAGGGCATGGCCCCCGAAGCGGCCCGGCGTCAGGCCCGGATCGAGCTGGGGCAGGCCGAGACGCATCGCCACGCCTGCCGAAGCGCGCGCGGGCTGGCCGCCTTCGACATCGTGTCCGGCGACCTGCGCTATGCCGTCCGCGGCCTGCTGCGCAACCCGGGCTTCAGCCTCACCGCCTTGCTGGTGCTGGGCGTTGCGGTGGCCGCCAACGCCCTGCTGTTCGCCCTGTTCAATGCCTATGGCCTGCGCGCGCCGCCGCTGGCCGACACCGGGCACTGGGTAACGCTGGAAGCGATCGACGAACGCCAGTCCACCCTCGGGCTGTGGAGCACCGAGGAAGCCGAATCGCTGGTAGCCGAGCCGCCCGCCGGACTGCGTGGCCTGTACAGCCTGCGCGAGGTGCGCCTGCCGGTCACCGCCGAGCTGACGCGCCCGGTCAGCGCCGAAGCGGTCTCGACCAACTACTTCGAGCTGCTCGGCGTGCCCGCGGCGCGCGGACGGACCTTCACCTCGCAGCCCGGCGGCGACATGCAGGGCGTGGTGGTGCTGAGCGATCTGGGCTGGCGACGCCTGCTGGATGCCGACCCCGACGTGATCGGGCGCGAGATCGAGATCGCGGCGCGGCGCTTCACCGTGATCGGCGTCATGCCGCCCGAATTCACCGGCACCACGCCGGTGAGCGCTTCGTTCTGGATCGGCGAGGCCGATTACCAGCGGCTTCGACCGCAGGAAGCGGATGCCTCGCTGCTGGTCGAAGTCAGCGGTTTCCTGGCGACGGGTACCGAGCACGAGGCCGCTGCAGCAGCGCTGACCGCGCGCGCGCTCACGTTCAACCCACAGCGCGACGAGGCAGTCGTCATCGCCGATACCCGCGTCGACCCCCGAAGCGGCTACCTGCGCGCCGAGGATCTGCGCGACCTGGTGAAGGCCAGCCTGCCGATCGGCATGGCCTTCGCCCTGCTGATGATGGTGGCGGCCGCCAACCTGGCCAATCTGGTGCTGGCGCGATTCAGCGCGCGCCAGCGCGATGGCATAGAGCGCCACCTGGGCATCGACGCGGATGGGGACGAGGTCGACGCCGAAATCGCCCATGAATTCGACCAGGGCGGCCTGCAGGGGCCAGGCCATCAGCTGCGCCAGCAGCAGTCCGAACAGCGCC